>JASHWB010000043.1 GCA_030044295.1 Candidatus Acidiferrales bacterium | reverse complement strand
CGCTCCACGCCGCCCGCGTCCGGCGAAACGACGGTGATGGGCCCCAGATTCTTTTTCTGGAAGTACTCCACCATCACCGGCGACGCATACAGATGGTCCACCGGGATATTGAAATATCCCTGAATCTGCGGCGCGTGCAGATCGAGAGAAAGCACGCGGCTGGCTCCCGCCGTCGCCAACAAATCCGCCACCAGCTTCGCCGAAATCGCCACGCGCGGGCGGTCCTTGCGATCCTGCCGCGCGTACGGGTAATACGGAATCACCGGCGTGATGCGCCAGGCGGATGCGCGCTTAAACGCATCCACCATCAGCAGCACCTGCATCAGGTGATGGTCTACCGGATGCGAGCACGGCTGCACTACGAAGACGTCGGCGCCGCGGACGTTTTCCAAAATCTGATAACGCGTTTCGCCGTCCGAAAACTGTCCATGCTCGGCCTTGCCGAGCGGAACGCCGAGATACTCGCAGATCGCTTGCGCCAGCGCGGGGTTGGCATTCCCGCAGAACACTTTGAACTTACCGTCGCCCAAAGTTATCCCCTAGACGGCCGCGCGCCAGCCCATTGCACGGCCGTACCTTTCCCTGGACAGGGTTTCGACCACGAAAACCGAATCTTCCGGGAACTTACGAGCGGCTCGGCGCGCCTGCGCTGGGTTTCGGAATATTCCGAACACCGCCGACCCGCTACCCGCCAGCGCGGCTTCTGCGGCTCCTGCTTGGAGCAACGCGTCGCGGATTTCTCCGAGTCGCGGATGGCGGCTGAAAACGGGCACCTCGAAATCGTTCGAGACCGCTCCCTGCCGGCTCCAGCACAGAGCACAGAACTTCCAAATATTAGGGGCTTTAGCACGATTTGTCAATTCCGCTGAAAGCCATTCGTAGGCTTCCTTTGTGCTCACGGCGATCCCGCTCGGCGAAACGACGACGATTGTCCGCTTCGAACCGTCGTTCAAGGGATAGATTTCGTCTCCACGATTCACCGCCAGGGCGCGGCCGCCAAATAAAAAGAACGGTACGTCTGCGCCCAGCCCCGACGCGATTTCTATAAGCCTCGGTAAGGAGAAATCGCGCTCTTGTCCGGTCAGGCGCAGCATGCCGATCAAAGCCGCCGCCGCATCGCTCGATCCCCCGCCGAGCCCACGCGCCACGGGAATGCGCTTCGTCAGCTTGGCGCGAATGCCGCCGCGAAAACCGATTTCGGATCGAATCGCCTGGATGGCGCGGTAAACCAAATTGTCCGGACCTGCCGAAAGCGCGCGGTCACTTACCGCCAGATGAATTCCCGGCTCACGTAAAACCGACAGCTCCAACGTGTCGGACAATCCGATCGCCTGAAAAATTGTGCGGAGTTCGTGATAACCGTCGGGACGGCGTCCTAAAACGTGCAGGCAGAGATTCACTTTAGCGAACGCAGGCAAGCGAACGGAATTCTTCATGCGCGGCAGGTTACTGCGACTTGCCCATGTCAGGAGAGGTTTTCTGCGCCAGGCGCTTTTTCAGCTTCTTGAGCTGCGCGTCCAGCTCGTTGACTTTCGCCGGCTCGTAATCCGCGGGAGCAGCTTTCTGCCATTGCGCCAGCGCGCGTTCAAAAATTTCCGCGGCTTGCTGATTTTCGCCCAGCTTCAAATACACATCTCCCAGGTGACCCAAGATCGTCGGATCGTTTCCCTGCCGCTCGATCGCTTTCCTCAGGCACTGCTCGGCGTCCATGAGCCGGTCCTGCTTGAAATAGGCCCAGCCCAAGCTATCGAGAAACGCTCCGTTATTGGGGTCAACTTTCAGGGCGCGCTGGATGAGATCCGTGGCCTCCGTGATGCGCACCCCGCGGTCGGCGAGCATGTATCCATAATCGTTCAACCCCTCCGCGTTTTCGGGGTTCGCGTCGAGCACCCGGCGGTATTGCGCTTCCGCCTGGTCATACTTTTTCTCGCGCGCGTAAATGTCCGCCAGCAGGAGCCACGCGGTTTGTTTGTCGGCGGACTCGTGGGCCAATTGCTCGGCCTTTTCCGCGGAATGCTCGGCATCGGCGAATTTTTTGCCGCTTTCCTGAACCTGGGCCATATACAAGTAAATGGGCTGGTCCGAATCGTCGCCTTTCAGGAGTCCATGCAGAAGGTCGGTGGCCGTCGCGGTCTCGGATTTGTCGCCGTAGAGCATGGCGAGGCGGACGGTTAGATCCGCGTCCTTCGGGCTCTGGACTAAGCCCTGTTTGGCTTCGTCGATGGCTTTATCAATTTGGTGATCGGCACGATACGTATCAATCAGCAAGAGCCGGGCGCGACTCGCCGCCTGAGGGCTCAATTTGCTCATATCCTCAAACGTGTCGATGGCAGCCGGGTAGTTGTGTCCCAACGTATAGGCTTGCCCCAACAGCCCGTAGAGGGTGACCAGCGCACTCGCATTCTGCTGGCCGTTCTGTGTCTTCAGCGAGGCAATGGCATCGGAAAAAATCTTCGCGGCCTGATCGTAATGATTTTGGTCCTCGTCCAGCAGCGCCTGGTGGTACAGCACTTCCATGCTGCCGGGCGCGAGCTGTTGCGCATGCGTCAAGCTCTCCTGCGCCTGGTCGTATTGCCCAAGCCGCCGCTGCAGCTCGGCCATACGCAGATAGTTGTCGGCCGAATTCGGCTCCAGTTCGGTAAGCTTTTTGAATTGCGCCAATGCCTCCGCGTACTTCTCCTCGGCCATCAGCGCCTGCGCAAGCCCGTGGCGGTGGCTCGCGTCGCTCGGGTCGCCGTCAATGGCTTTGTGGTAGGCGTCCTCGGCCTTGGCATAGTCGTGCGCGTGCGAGTATGCGTCTCCCAGAGTTCCGTATAGATCGGGCGACGACGTGTCATCCGCCGCCTTGGTCAGCAGAGAAATGGCGTCCTGCGCGCGGCCTTCGTCGATCAGCAGCTGACTCAACTGCTCGAGCGCAGGCTCATTCTCAGAATCACGCTGCAGAATCCCCCGCAGAACCTTCTCCGCCTGATCCGGCTGATTCTCGAATCCATACAGGCGCGCCAGCCACAATGCTGAATATGTATCGTTGGGTGCCAGTTCCAACACTGCCTCAAACTGCTGCACCGCCTTGGTCAAATCCTCCTGTTGCGCGGCTCCGACGGATTGATCGCTGAGTGCCCGGACGTAAATCCTCGCCAGCAAGCGATGCGCGTCCACGTCGCTCGGCTCTGACTGCAAAGCTTCCTGAGCCGCAGCAATTGCATCGGAAGTGTGCTGGGATTTGGCGTCTATTTCCGCAAGGCGCTCCAAAATCACCGAGGCGTGCGGCGCGATCTGCAAAGCCTTTTTGTAGTAGCCGATGGAAGCATCCGCGGCGTCCGCGCTGCCACCATCTTCGAACTGCAGCTCTTGCAGATGGCCCATCATCAAGTCGTAGTAGAGGTCAGCCTCTCGCGAATTGGTGGCCGTGGAATTGGCAGGCGCCGGTGCCACGGAGGGGCTGGCGCCTTTCTGCTCCGCCTGCTGCGGCACTTTCGCGAATATCAGCGGTGCACTGAAGGCCAGGGTGAACAACGCGACGACGAGTTTGTTTTTCATTTTGGGCCTTGAATGTCCCATTATCGTACAGCCACTTGAGAGGGTCAAAGCAATCCCCCGGGCGACGTTGCCTTTGCCGTATTATTTACGACGCTTGGACCTGTCAATGGGATGCCGCTTCCAGAGCGGTTTTTGTCTAGCCTCTAGTACACTACGGAAGGCTTTCTGAGCTTCACCGGAGAGTGCTGATGACGCACATCGCGACGGCACG
>JASHWB010000462.1 GCA_030044295.1 Candidatus Acidiferrales bacterium | reverse complement strand
GCTGAAAGGCACCAGCCATGCACCGGATGAACTGGTGGGCAAAATGGCCGGCGGCGCGTACGAAGGCTGGACGTACAACGTGCGGCAGGTGGCCATCAACGCGGTGATGGCGGGATGCAGGCCGGAATATTTTCCGACCGTGCTGGCCATCGCTTCCACCGGAACGCCCGCGCTGATGAGCTCCACGAACTCGTTTGCCTATTGCGCCGTGATCAACGGGCCGATTCGCGACAAGCTGAACATGAATTACGGCATCGGAGCGATGGGGCCCTTCGCGCAACCGAACGCCGCGATCGGGCGCGCGTGGACCGTCCTATCGAAAAACCTGGCAAACGCGGGCATTCCCGGCGACACCTACCTGGGATCGCAGGGCAACAACTTGAATTACAACAACCTGATCATCGCGGAAAACGAGCAGGCCAGTCCGTGGACGCCGCTGCACGTTCAAAAAGGATTCAAGGCGGAAGAAAATGTGGTCAGCATATTCCGCGGGCTGGGCATGGTGCCGGGACAAGGCGCGCGAGGAACCGAAGCTCCAGTGCCGAAGCACGAGGAATGCTTCAGCGATCTTTTCAGTGTGTTCACTGGATTCTTCGGCGCGCTGGTGGTGGCCGATCCCATCATCGCAAAGGATTTGAAGTCGCGATACGACACGAAAGAACAACTGATCGAGTGGCTGTACAAGAACACTAACCAGTCGGTGAAGGATTACAAGAACCGCGACTTCGCCGTCGGATTCGATTATCCGCGCGCGCTGAAGGGGCAGGAGCCGTACGCGACGTGGTACAAAATGCCGGATGACGCGATGATTCCTCGCTGGCCGCACGTGAACGATATCAACATCGTGGTGTCGGGCGGACAGACCAACGCGTTCTTCCAGGCGGGCACGCTGAGCTATACGGTAAGCTCATCGATCGATAAGTGGGCGTAAAATCGGACAGGAATAAACCACGTCTTCCATCTTGTAGCTCCTACAAAACTGCTCCCCGATTTTCTCCTACATCCTCCTACAAGGGATTGGATCACTCGGAGGTCTTCGCCGCATCAGGCGATGCGCCCACGTGCAAGTGCGAGTAACGACGCAAAGCGGCTTAGGGTGAAAAGCCCCCGGGCCGCAATGTAGCCGCGGAGCAGCTGTGCTGCCAGGTGTCCTTTCGGACAGGCGCAGATACGGAAACACGCGGGCAGGATCGCGCTGCGGCCGGACTTAGACCGGATACCATAAATGTGACGCGGAAGCATGCCTAGCGACCTGTAGGGCGGTACTGCGCCAGTTTGCATTTCGAGGCTTTGCGCCACGATTCAGGACTCAAATTAGCGACTACGCGTGAAGCAGCTTCGGCGGTCGCGTCTTCGGTTTGAATCCGGGGGAACGCCCAGCCCATGCCATCTTTGTTTCGCAGGATACTTGCGAGCCACAGCGCCAAGCGGCAGCCAACGCTTTTTCCGGAAAGCGCGACGGAGAATATTGCCGTCGAAGAAGCTCCGATTGGCGATGCGTCGACTCCTGAGATAGGCGCGCAAACTGCCGGCGAAGCGTCGCTATCGGGGACCAAGGCCGGTATCGAAATTCGTCCATTTCAGCTGAATGAACGGGGGCTGATCCCGGCGGACCAACTGCCATCGGCTGCCGACGTATTCGCGAAACTATTTCCTTCAGAAAAAGCCGCGGACGCTAGATCGAGCGCCGTTCTTCCGAACGATATCCGGCCGAGAGATGGGCGCGAGATCGAAGGGCATGGGATTGAGTTGCACCAAACCGAGGCGCCGGTTGCGGAGAGCCCAGCGAGTTCGACCGAGAACGCCGAACAATACAACGAACATGCTGCCGAGGAAATATCGGCGGCTGATGAGCGGAAGACCGAGTTTGCTCGCGCAGCGGAATCCGCCGGGACAAACGTAAGTACGGGCGTTGAAGCAGACATCATTGGCGCCGTCGGCGAGGTACCTGCGCGAGAAAACGTGCACGGCTCCGGGGAAGTTGCCGATGGTTCAACAGGCGAGATATTGGCCCAGCCTGAGACGGCTTCTGAAGAACAAGCCGACACCCCGCCTTCGGAACGCACGCGCGAGGCGGTAGACGACGAGATCGTAATAGCGGCGTCGATGGCCGCGCTCGAATCACCGGCATCGAGCGGCCGCGATTGGAACCTGGAAGAAAAACTGGCGAGCCACCTGGAATGGCTCGACTCACGCGGGAAGAACGGCCAGCGCGCCGACCTTTCGGACGCCGATCTCGAAGGGCAAGAGCTGATCGGCGTGAAACTGACGTTCGCGGACCTGCACGACGCGAACTTGCGGGCCGCCGACCTGCTGCTGGCCGACTTGCGCGATGCAAGCCTGGTTCGCGCGGACATGGAAGACTCGTGTCTGGTGGGCGCGAACCTGGAGGCCGCGAACCTGGAAGGCGCGTCGCTCGAAACAGCGATGGGATTGGTGCCGAGGCAAATCGCGGGCGCCAATCTGCGCGATGCGCTGTTGCCGCCGCAGCTCATGGAATTCGAGGCGGCCGCGAGATTCGCGCGCGCGTCGCGCATTGCGTGGAGATGCTTCGCTCCACTGACGCCGATGGCATTGCTCGCGTGGTTGATCGTCTGGAAGACCAAAGACGCGCAACTGCTGACCGACTCGGCGGTGATTCCTTACCTGCATTCGCGCACCGCCGCCGCGGCGCTGCCCACGGCGCAGATATTCCTGCTCGCTCCGCTGGTGATTTTCAGCTTGTACCTGGTGTTTCACTTCCGGCTGCAAAAAGTGTGGGAGGCGGCGCTGGAGCTTCCCGCGGTCTTCCCCGATGGACATCCGCTGGACGACCGCGGCCCGGGACTAATCGTGGGGCTGCTGCGCGCGCACTTCTGGTGGATCAGCCGCGAGCGATCGTCCACGCAGTGGGTAGAAAAAACGATTGCGATCCTGGCGGCTTATTGGCTGATCCCATTCACGTTGACACTTTTCTGGGCACGTTACCTGACGATGCAGGAAAGCAAAGGTACGCTCCTGCAGACCCTGCTGGTAGCCGTATCGACGGGGCTGGCTTTACACGGCACACTGAAAACCGGACGGCCTCAGCAGCATTGGGCCACCGAGCGGAAATGGACTGTGCGGGCGGCGGATGGATTGCGACGAATTTCGCCGGCGGTGACGGCCACTGCGCTGGGACTCATCCTGCTGGTGCTTTCGATTGGCACCCTAGTGGGGGTGCCGCACGAGCGTAGCCGCGCGCCGCAATACACTCCGGCGAGCGTACGGCGCTGGGCCGCGGACGTTTTCTGGACGTTGGGATTCGATCCCTACGCGGATTTGACCGAAGCGACACTTTCGCGAAAGCCGAAGGGCTGGACGGGTGCGAACGCGCAAGTCGCGTCCGTGACCGGACCGCAATTGAACGAGGCGAAATTCCGGTACGCGGAGGCGTACGGAATATTCTTGGCGAATGCGCACTTATGGCAGTCCGACTTCGAGGGTGCTTACCTTTCGGAGGCGGATTTGCGGGGCGCGGACCTGGGCCACAGCGACCTGCGGCGAGCGGTGCTGGATGGCGCGCTGCTGAGTGGAGCGAATTTGAACGGCGCCCGTTTGGACGGTGCGATGCTGGCTCGGTCCGATGTGCGCTGGGCCAACCTTTCCTACGCGTCTCTTGCGAATTCGACGTTGGTAGACTCCCGGCTCGATGGCGCGACGCTATACGACGCGGGGATGAGTTCAGCGGCTCTGGCAAGAGCTAGCTTGGAAAAGGCCGACCTGCGCGGAGCCATTCTGAACGCGGCGGACCTGGACCACGCGGACCTGCAACAGGCGCTACTGTGGTCGGCGAAACTGCCGGGTGCGAATCTCTACGGGGCGAAATTGCAGGATGCCGTGGCGATCGACGCGGATTTGCGCGGAGCGGATTTGCGCGAGGCGCAGTTTGCGGGCACGGTGCTGAGCGACGCAAACCTCAGCGGCTCGGATCTTGACCGTGCGGACTTGCGCGGAGCGCTGGAATTGACCGCGTCTCAAGTGTGCTCCAGCAAATCGCGGCGCGGCGCGCTGCTGGGTGATGCGCTGGCGATGCAAGTGACCGCTCAGTGCGGCGGGTTGCAGTAATCGCACACAACGGCTGCCGGGATTCGTCTCATAAGTTCCTTGAGCGAATCGAGAAGCGAGTCCTCAAGGGCTAAAGTCCAGCTATTCCGAGCCTTGAACGTCGGAGCTAAAGCTCCGACCGTCTAAAAAACCGAGTTGCTAGGGTGTCAATCCGGGGGCTCCGCTTCGGAATCACAACCGAAAAAAGAGGCGCGGCAAATACGTGTCCCTAGTTTCTCTGAGGCGCAACGGACGGACGGCGGGCGCGGACGTGGAAGGCGTACGGGTTTGTATCGACGTGGACTTCGCGGAACCCGGCAGCTTCGAGGCGTGGCGTGAGGCTGGCCGGATCAACGGGCGTGATTTTGTCCGCGATGTGAATCAGACGCATCATCAGCGAATCGAAATTCACGCTATCGATGCAGACAAACGCACCGCCGGGCTTCAGTACTCGCCGCGCCTCGCGGAATACTTTGTCCTGCAATTCGGCAGACGGTATGTGATGCATAACGTGCAGCGAAATAACGCCCGAAAACTGGCCGTCGGGGAAACGCATCGCAGTCGCGTCGCCCTGGAGGGCCGTCACGTTAGTGCCCGAAAATCGCGCGGCAAGATTTTTCGCGGTGCGCGGGTGGATTTCGAGAGCGGTGATTCGAGCGATGTGCGGCCGCAGTAAGTCGGTCGTAAGGCCGTCTCCGGGACCGAGTTCGAGGACGTCATCGCCCAATTGAACGTCGGCGAGGGCGGACGGAACGACGAATTTCTCCAGCACGGTACGCCACTGGGCCGAGCGGCACAAACGCCTGTGAACGAAGTTCATTGAGGAAGCTCGATTGGGCCGAGATTACCTGTTGAAGCAGTCTGCGCGCAACGAAAATTCCGAGCAGGTGAGAGTGTCAGCGAAAGCGATTGGGAAGCCAAGAGCAGGTTCCTCGCTACGCTCGGAATGACAAATTTTTTGCTGAGCGCGTGCCGCGAGACGCTTTCGCGCGAGAAGCGTAAAACGCACGCCACTACGGTCGCAATGGCAGGCTCTCTCGGCGTTTGCGGAATCAGGACAAGGCTGAAGCGGATGTGGCGCCGTAGAAGCCGAACCAGGGCTTCGCGGACTTCAGATGCTCGTTGACGTTCTGAATGTTTTTCACGCCCTCGCCGGCCAGCCAATCCTCGAGCGCCTT
>JASHWB010000461.1 GCA_030044295.1 Candidatus Acidiferrales bacterium | reverse complement strand
GCGTGGTAAAATGTTAGTTTCGCGCTGATTTCGATGGCTGAAGCTCAGCCGCACCTATGTCCCCATTTCCAGGCACCAACTCGAACTCGCACGGAGCGGCACGTCGAAACGGCGGTTCTTCGGCAAAGCCAGGGCCTACTCGTTCGCAGACTTCAGCATCCGAGGTTTCAATCGCCGGGCGCTTAGACGCGGAGACTTCGGCGCGCGAGCCGATCTTTTGGCGCGTCGAAGGGAGCCTGCTGGACCTAACTGCCGTCCGGCCGGTCGCTTTCTTCACTTGGAACGCGCAGACCTTTCTGGAGCGATGGACTCGCCGGGGCGCGATGGGCCTGCTCGCAATCGCGAGGCCGTTCCTTTATTGCACACATCGCGTGATGGCCACGCGGCTGATGCACACCGTGCTGCGCGGAGAGAGCCGCGACCGACTGGATCTTCTGGGCGAGGAGTTCTTCCAATATTACCTGCGACCGCGGCTGAAGAAACGCGGCATGGCCAAACTGGCCGAAGCGCTTGCCGCGGGCGAGGACGTGGTGCTGGTGAGCCAGGGTCTGGAACACACGATGCGTCCGCTGGCGGATTATCTGGGAGTGCGGAAGATCGTCTCGAACCGGCTGGAATTCCGGAATGGGCTGGCGACAGGACGGCTAGTTAGTCCGGTAATCCGGCCCCGAGGAGCATTTGCAAAGCTGCAGCCGAGCCAAGCCGACGGGCGGGTTGCGCGGCAGCAATTGGTGCGCGATCTCGGGTTTGGCAAGCATCCCGAACATCTGCGCGCAGCGATTCATCCCGCGGGACGCCCGGAACCTAATCCGCACGTGCCGGTGGTGCGATTTGACGAGCGGGAAAAGGCCAGCCCACTTTCCGTCCGCGCCGCATTGCGCGGCAAGCATGTGCTGTTGATAGGCGGCACAGGGTTCATCGGCAAAGTGTGGCTGGCAAACCTGCTCCACGACGTTCCGGATATCGGGCGGGTGACGCTGCTGATCCGTGGGCACCGCTCGGCGACAGCTCTGGAACGGTTCGAGCGGATCGTGCGCGAATCGCCGGTCTTCGATCCGCTGGGTGAGAAATACGGCGACGAATTGGCGGAGTTTTTGCGCCAGCGCGTGGAGGTCGTGCCCGGCGACGCAACGAAGGAGTGGCTGGGGCTGGATGCTGAGACCGTCCGCCAGCTGGCGCGCTCCGTGGACGTGATCATCAACAGCGCGGGGCTGACGGATTTCAATCCCGATTTGCGGGACGCGCTGGCGACGAACGTGAACGGCACCGTTCACCTGCTGCATTTCCTGAACGGATGCCATCACGCGGCGCTGCTGCACCTTTCCACCTGCTACGTGGTGGGCCAGCAGGACGGCCGCATCCTTGAATCTCTGCCGAGAAACTACTGCCCGCGCGGCACTGAAGGCTTCGACGCGGAACGGGAACGCCATTACCTGGAAGAACTGGTGCGGCAAACAGAGGCACGCGCCGAATCCGAGGAAGGCAAGGAAGAAATCCGCCGCGACGCGCTGGAGCGCGAGCACGTGGCGAAAAACCTGCGGGGATCGGCGCTGGATAATCAGCTTCGCAAGAACCGCGTGCGATGGATACGGCGCGCGCTGGTGGAGACCGGCACGCGGCGGGCCAACGACCTGGGCTGGCCGAACACATATACGTTCACGAAGAGCATTGCCGAATCGCTGATTCGTAATTACCTGGATGCGAATCCCGGCGCGGCGATCGCGGTGGTGAGGCCGTCGATCGTGGAATCGTCGGTACGGCAACCCTTCACGGGGTGGAATGAGGGCGTGAACACGTCGGCCTCGCTTTCTTACCTGCTCGGCACGTTTTTCCGGCAACTGCCAACGAACAAGAGCAAGTGCCTCGATCTGGTTCCCGTGGATCTGGTGACGCGCGGGATGACATTGATCGCCGCGGCGCTCGCAGAGCGGCGGCATCAGCCGATCTATCAAATCGCGACTTCGGCAGTGAATCCTTGCGACATGCGGCGCTCGATCGAACTTACGGGCCTCGGGCACCGGAAGTTTTACCGGGCGCAGAACGATTTGCACCACCGGCTGCGGCTGAAATTCGACGCGATTCCGGTTTCCAAGGCGCGCTACGAAAAACTCTCCGCGCCGGCACAGAAAATGATCGTGACGATCATCAATCGCAGCCTGGAGCCGATTCCATTTCTGCGTTCGCCGCTGGCGCGCCAAGAACGCGAACTCGAAAAGGTGATCAAGCTGGTGACGCTCTTCGAGCCGTTCATCCTGCACAACAATCACGTTTTCGAGGCCGCCAACATCGAGCGCCTGAATGCCGCGCTGCCGGCGGAAGAGCGCGACGCGTTCGGCTACGATCCGCGGTCCGTCGATTGGTGGGATTATTGGATCAACGTGCACATTCCGGCGCTGCGGAAGTGGTGCTATCCTCTGATTGAGGGCCGCGCACCGGAGAAAGAGCCGCGGCGCGACGTGCAGCTTGCGGCGAGCGCGACTGGCACTGGCACAGGCGTCGCGGGAAGCGCGAACTCCGCTCCGGCAGCAACACCCTGATCTGCGGCAAAGATTCGAAAACCGTGGCTATCTTCCTTACCGGGTGCACCGGGTACATCGGCGCGCATGTGGCTGCGAATTTGCTTGCGGACTCCTCCGCCGAGCTGAATCTGCTGGTGCGGACTCGGGACGCGCAAGAAGCCAACGAGCGGCTGTGGCGCGCGCTGCAATTACACCTGGATTTCGCGCCGTTCGAGGAATATTTGCGCTCGCGAATTCACGTGTTTCGCGGCGACATCACCGAGGCGCGTTGCGGGCTTGACGAAGCGTCGTACCGCGAACTGGTTCGCTCCACGGACTCCGTGATTCACTGCGCAGCCTCCCTGAACCGCAAATCGGAAAAAAGCTGTTTGAACGTGAATCTGCGCGGGACGCTGGAAGTGATTCAGCTGGCGCAGCGCGCGCGGGACGATCACGGATTGCGGCGATTCAGCCACGTAAGCACGGTGGCCGTAGCCGGGCAGCGCGCGAATGAAGTTGTGGAGGAGGATTCGTCGATCGACTGGAGCCGGTCGGATTACGATCCGTACGCGCGCACAAAGAAATTCTGCGAGCACATGGTGCGGCAGCTTCTTCCGGACGTCCGGCGCACGATCTTTCGACCGAGTATCGTGCTGGGAGATAGCCGCAGGCCGGAAACGAATCAGTTCGAGATGGTGCGCGCGTTCGTGTTTCTGGCGAGCCTGCCGGGGCTTCCGTTTCAGCCGGGCGCGAGGCTCGACATCGTACCGGTCGACTACGTGGCGGGTGCGATCTCCATGCTGCACATGAAGGAAAATCCGGCGCACGAGATTTATCATCTTTCGTCGGGCGTAGGCTCCGAGACGTTCGTGCAACTCACGGACGCGCTCGCCAAAGCGCAAGGCAAGCGCGGGCCGATGTTCGCGCCGAGCCTGGAAGGCACGTCTGAAAAAGTGATTCGCGCACTTGCCGGCCGCGCCGGGAAAATCGGCGGCCTGGCCACGCTCCTGAAGGTATTTTTGCCATACCTTGTGTGGAACACGGTCTTCGATAATGGCCGCGTGGCCGCGGAAATGGGACGCAAGCCCGCGCCATTTTCGCAATACTGCTATCCGCTGTTGCGGTACGCGCGCGCGCATAATTTCAACTACAGCTATCGCGAGTGGGGCGCCGCGGCGCCGCGTGAAAATCACGCTGCGCCGGATCCACCGGGCACGAGCGTGGCGCAGGAATCACGCCGATGATGGACATGGATTCGGCGATCGAGGCTTGGGTCAGCGGCCTGATCGAACTGAACAAAGTGGAGTGGATGTTTGGCGCGGGCGAGAGCTGGAAACCGGGCCAGAAGCTGAAGCTGCTATTCGCGGGCTACAACGGCACGCGCAATACCGGCTCGGACGTGCGCGTGGAAGAGATCGCGCGGCAAGTGCGGCGGATTCTGGGCGCGGAAAACGTGGAGTTCGCCGTCATGTCGCAGGATTTCAATCTGACACGCGGCTATTTCGGCGGCGCGCAACAGGTGCATCTGCCGGACGTGTTTCCGCCGTTCCTGCATTCGGAAGTGCGGAAGCACCATGGCGTGATCGCGTGCGAAGGGTCGATGTTCAAGAGCAAATTCGCCAGCGCCCTGACGGCGATGATGATCGGCGCGCTGGGAATCGCATCGGCGCAAAACAAATTGAGCGTGGCGTACGGCGGCGAGGCGGGCGCGATGGATCCGTGGC
>JASHWB010000460.1 GCA_030044295.1 Candidatus Acidiferrales bacterium | reverse complement strand
TCGAATCATCATGTGGACGTGGATCAACGGAAGAGGGCTGATGCAGCTCTCGAACGAGTGGGAGCCCTGCACCTGACGGAGAGGCCCGTGGAGCAAATGTCGTCGGGAGAAGCGCAGAGAATCCTGATCGCGCGAGCCCTGGTTCACGAGCCGCGGGCGCTGATTTTCGACGAGCCTTCGAATAGCCTCGATCTGCGCATGCAGCACGAATTGCGCGAAACGATGAGGAATCTGGCGCAATCGGGAGTGGGAATCGTGCTGGTGACGCACCAGACGGCGGACATCATCCCGGAAATCGAACGGGTGGTGCTGATGCGCGATGGCCGCGTCGTTGGCGACGGACTGAAGAAAGAGATGCTAACGGAAAAGAGGATGTCCGATCTATTCGGGTTTCCCGTTCGGATCAATTGCCGCGACGGCTATTGCTACGTGTCGTAAGGGGGCGGCTTTGCATGTCGATTTCGCTGCCGGCGGCAACGCAGTCCCTATCGCCGCCGCATGCCTCTTTTCGCCAGAGCAGTGCCTTTCAAAAAAAGTTGTGCCGAGCGAGCCGCGTTGTTATATACAGCGCGTCGGGACAGACGAGTTTGCGCGGAGGGTGGACGCGAAGCGATTTTGGGGGACCACGTGAAAAAAGTTTCGATACGGCAATCGATCTGGACGGTTTTTGCGGCGGGATGCGCGGTCGCGGCGGTGGTGGCGTTCGCAGCGGCACCGGCGCGCGCGCAGCAGTCATGCGAGAGCCTCGCGTCCGTGCAGATCCCGAATGTAACGATTACGGCGGCGACATCGGTGACGCCACCTTTCGATTTGCCAAGCTTGCCGGGACGATATGGGACGCCATCGGGACAGAAGGTGTCCGTGCCGTTCTGCCGCGTGGTGGCCTATGCCACGCCGACGAGCGATTCGCACATCAACTTCGAAGTGTGGCTGCCACCTGCTGAGAAATGGAACGGCCTGTATCTGGGCGAAGGCAATCCGGGATTCGTCGGCGCGATCAGTTATGGCGGAATGGCGCGCGAAGTGGAGCAGGGTTACGCGACGGCTTCGACCGACACGGGCCATGCGGATAAGGAAGCTACGGGCGCGCTGCCTCCGTGGGCGGAGGGACATCCGGAACTAATTGCGGATTGGGGCTACCGTGCACTGCACGAGACGACGATCGCGGCGAAGCAGCTCGTGAAGGCGTACTACGGCAAGCCGCAGAAGCTCTCGTTTTACAGCAGCTGCCATGAAGGCGGCAATCAGGCGTTGACGGAAGTGCAGAAGTATCCGATGGACTTCGACGGAATCGCGGCGGGCGATCCGGCGTACGACATCACGCATTTGCAGGCCGTGTCCGTCTACCTCTCGTGGGTAGCGCTGAAGGACGGAGTAAAAGCGCCGGAATACGTGCCGCCGAGCAAGTTTCCTGTGATTCATCGGGCGGTGCTCGACAAGTGCGACGCGCTGGATGGCGTGCGCGACGGGATTATCGAGGACCCGCAGCTCTGCCACTTCGACCCGGCAACGATTCAGTGCCCGGGAAAAGAGGATGGTCCGGCGTGCCTGACGCCAGCGCAGGTGAAGACAGTGAGGCAGGTCTATGCCGGCGCAAAATTTGCCGATGGCAAGATGATCTATCCGGGGCTAGAGCCTGGCAGCGAACTCGACTGGCACTGGATGCTCAGCGGTCCCGATCCGATGGCCATCAACAAGGATTTCTTCGCGAACCTGGTGATCGGGAACGCGGATTGGGATTGGCACAACTTTAACTTGGATCGCGATACGCGTGAAGCAGACAAGGAAATCGGCGCCATGGTGAACTTCACGGATCCGAATCTGCGCCCGTTCGAAGAACGTGGCGGAAAAATCATCATGTACCAATCGTGGCAGGAGGCGGCGATACCTCCCGGTGGGCTGGTTAACTATTACAAAAGCGTGGTGAAAACAATCGGCGGGCTAAGCAAGACGCAGAATTTCGCGCGGCTGTTCGTGGTGCCAGATGCGGGAATGTGCTCGGGATTTTCGGTGGGCAGCTACCGCGGCGCGTGGAACGCGCTCGACGTGATCGAGAAGTGGCGCGAGACGGGCGTTGCGCCGGACAAGATTATTACGGAGCACCGGGTGGCCGGGGCCGTGGATCGCACGCATCCGGTGTGCCCGTATCCACAGGCGGCGATCTACAAAGGGAAGGGCGATCCGTACGACGCGTCGAGTTTTACATGCGGGAATCCGAAGTGGTGAAAGAGATGACGGCGCGCCGAAGCTCTCAGCATGGCCATATGGGAGTGAACGTCCGCACCCTTCGCCACGACCGCGAAGGATGCGGCACCCGAAACTGCAACTGCCCCTGCTAGGACGGGCTTCGATGGCACAGGAGACATCTGGAATAACGGCGAGCGGGCTGAAGCTACAAACGTTCAAGCGGGATGACGCCACGGTGATCCAATGCTCCGGCGCGTTGATTTCCGCGAACGCGGCGGCGTTGAAAACGTATGTGAAGGATGCGACTCCGCATGCGCGGCGGATTGTGCTGGACCTAAACGAAGTGAGCAGGATGGATAGCGTCGGACTGGGCACGATTGTCGGGCTTTACGTCACCGCAAGAAAAGCAAAGTGCGAATTGGCGCTAATTAATTACAACAAGTCGATCAAGGAACTGCTGGGAATTACGAATTTGCTCTCGATATTCGAGGATTGCGCCAGAACTGGCATTCGGTTTCCGTGATGGCCGACTGGGCATTTCGGAAACTTCTCCGCGCTGCGATACGTACCATGTTTGTGCCCGCACAGCATGAAGAGCGCTTGACATAATTTGCGGCGTCATATGAGATAGCATGCGCGTTTTTGGCGCCGCTCTTGCAAGGTGCGGCGCACGTGCTGCTCCGTTGACGAGCGTGCGTCAAAGGGGCGAGTGATTGTCGTTGGAAGTTCGCTTTTGTGCACACGGCGATTTCTACAGGGAGACAGGCATGTCCAAACCGAAGTTGAAGGTTCCGGGGCTAAAGCGCCCTGAACACCATACGCCGATTCGCCGGGCTGAAGTCCAGCGCTTCCACCGCTATTGGTCTTGGTGGGCTGCGGCTGGGCTAGCCCTTTCGCTTGCGGCATGGACGGCTGCGCTTGCGCCAACGGCGCGAGCGCAAGGCGAGCAAGGACAGGCTCCAGCGGGCGAGCACGCGGGCGCGACGGCGCAGGGAGATCCGACAGAGCATATGACCGCCGCGGAGATTGATAGCGGCAAACTGAATTTTCAGGGATC
>JASHWB010000459.1 GCA_030044295.1 Candidatus Acidiferrales bacterium | reverse complement strand
GAAACGCCAAGATCCCGGCGAGCGGATCGGTGGTGCTCCAAGAGAGATTGACGCGCGTCGGGTAAAACATCAGGTGCGTGTAGAAGGGATTCTGTCCATGCAGAACAGCCCGCGCGAAATGCCACAGGAACCAAGCGTGCTGAAAATTATCCCCGGGATTGCCCAGCAGCCCGGAATTCAGAGAAAGAGAGCCGGGCAGCGTGAAGATAAAACCGAGCGCGAGGCATACGGCGAATGCGACGGCGTGCTTTCGAACGGAATGGACGGGCGCGTCGCGATCATCCAGGCGGAGCTCGGTGGCCGACTGCTCTACCACGGGCCGAAAAGGCGATTGTCCGGACATGCCATTACATTCTCTCCGGTGCGGTAATGCCGAGCAGCGCGAGCGTGGTCACGAGCTGTTCGCGGACCAGCCAGACGAGCTTCAGCAGAAAGGTGCGCTTTTCAGCGTCCTCTTCCGAGAGGATGTGATGCTTGTGGTAGAAAATATTGAACGCTTGCGCCAGTTCGAAAGCATAGCGCGTCAGGAATGCCGGTTCTTGCGCGGTCAACGCTGCATCGATCTGCGCGTCGAGCGAGCCGGCGAGCACGATCAGGTCCCACAGGTCGTCGCCTGAGCCCTGCGCAACGAATTTTGCGATTTCTTCCGTTTTCATTAAATCGGCGGCGTCTTCCGCCGCAAATTGCGCATCGCGTTCCGCGCCCTTCCGCCAAATCCCCTGCACGCGAACCACGGCATATAGCGCGTACGGTCCGGTTTCTCCCTCGAAGCTGAGCGCGTCGTGAAAATCGAAAGCAATTACCGTGGAACGCGTGTAGCGCAGCAGAAAGTAGCGCAAGGCGCCTTTGCTGATCGCGTCCACCATCGCGTTGCCTTCCGCGGTTCCAATCAGTTCGGGATGCCGTGATTCCACTTCGTTCCGCGCGCTGGCCTCGAGTCGATCGATCAAATCGTCTGCTTTGACTCCCTGGCCCTTGCGTCCGCTTACTTCGATGTAAGGCTTCTTCGCGTCCTCTTCCGGGATTTCGTAGCCCAGCTCGCGGGCGCAGCGCGGGGTTAGTGCGACTACGTTGTAAGAGAAATGTTTCAGGTGATTGGCTTGCTCTGTGTGGCCGAGCGCGCGAAGCCCGGCGACGACTACCTGCTGCGGATATGCCTGGCGTGCGTCGATCACATTGTAGACTTCGCGGGCATGGCCAAATTCCGGCGCGTCAGGAGCACTGGGAGGCTCGCTTGCCGTGGTCCATGCCTCACGGCCGTCGAGATGCCTGTGGAACGGCCGGTAATAGAAGTCACGCCCCAGCAGCCCGAATTTCCAGAGGTGGTAGGCGATATCCTTCCCGACGTACGTGACCGTGCCATTCGAGCGCACGATGATTTTTGCTTCGGCGAGTTCGGCCGGCTCGTCTTCCGCTGCGCCTGAGCTTTTTTGTTCGCTTTCGGCCGTTGGTTCGGAATCTTGCGGCTCCGATGGCAATTGCATCACCCAGCAGCCCTGGTTTTTCCCGGACGTTGCCAACTGAATCGCGCCCCGCTGCTTGAGCATCGCGAACGCAGCATCCCAGAACTTCAGGTGCAGGATTTCGCTTTCGCGGGAAAGTAAATCGTAGCTGATACCCAGCCGGTCGAGCGTCTGCAGATGGCAGCGGACGATCGCGGTTGATACGACCTCGGCCATTTCTGCCGCTGCTCCGTGGCCCTCTTCGATTTCTTTTAAAGTATGCGCGCGGATTTCAAGCCGTGATTTGTCCTCCGCGAGCCATAGCGTCACGCGCGTGTAGAGGTCCCAGCAGACGTAATCGAATTTGGGCGCGGCGGCCAGCGCGCGGACCTCATCCAGCGATTTCGACTCAAGATGCAGAAATCCGAGCACCACGTCGGCCACTTGCACGCCTGTGTTGTCGACGTAGTTCTGCACTTCTACGCGATGGCCTGTATACCGTAGGAGGCGCGCGAATGTGTCGCCGAGGACGGCATTGCGGAGATGGCCGATGTGCGCGGCCTTGTTTGGATTGATGCTGGTGTGCTCGACGATGAATTTGGGCGCATCCGGCGCGGGCGCAGCTGGTGCTTCGGCCGATTGCTTGCCGGCCTCCTCACAGGTGGCGCGGAAAAAATCGGCGCGGTCGAGAAAAGCGTTCAGGTAACCCCCGCCCGCCACCTCCACCCGAGCCACGCCCGGAATTGGCTTCAGCGAATTGGCGATTTCCTGCGCCAGCGCGCGCGGCGGTTTTTTCAGGCGCTTGGCTAGTTCGAAGCATACCGGCGACGCGATTTCGCCCATCGAGAGCTTTGGCGGGCGCTCGGTGACGATCGGGACGTCCGTCTTGTAGCGCTCGTGGATGTGGTGGCGCAGCGCCTTGCGCAGGCGGTCTTCCAGGGCCTTGTACACGTCGCTCCTTAAGCGTAGCGAATCACGCGATTATATGAGGCTTTGCGCCGGCGGCAAAATCCACGAGGCTTCGCCCGCGCGCACTTCAACCGCGAGGTTCGATTATGTTAGTGAGACGCCTGAATTGACAGGGAATAGTAGCCAGACTAGTATCGAATTTTCGCTTTTTCGCGAAAGAATCCTCTGTAGCGCGCGAACACGAATCTATTTCGCACATGCGGGATCTGTAGCACGAGACGATGAAAACGATACGCTCCGCTTACTTCGATTGCTTCTCAGGCATCAGCGGCGACATGGTGTTGGGCGCGCTGGTTGATGCCGGCGCGGATTTGCGCGCAATCGAAGCGGAATTGCGCAAGCTTGGCCTGGAGGGCTGGAAGATATCGGCGTCCAAGGTCCAGCGTCGCGCGATTTTCGCCACGCACGTGAAAGTTGAAACCGAGGAGCAGCATCATCATCGCGGGCTCTCGATCATTCTGAAGCGCATTGACGGCGCAAACCTCGCGCCGCGGGCTGCCGATCGCGCACGGCGAACTTTCACGCGGCTTGCGGAAGCGGAGGCTCGGGTCCATCAGGTGCCGATCGAACAGGTCCATTTTCACGAAGTGGGCGCAGTCGATTCGATCATCGACATCGTCGGTTCAGCGATTGGCTTCGAAATGCTCGGCATCGACGAATTCGCGTGCTCCGCGCTGGACGTTGGCGGCGGACAAGTGAAGACGGCGCACGGGCTGCTTCCCGTTCCGGCACCTGCGACCGCTGAACTCCTGCGGGGCGCGCCCACGTATTCGAGCGGCCTGCAACGCGAGCTGGTGACGCCCACCGGCGCAGCCATCGCCACGACGCTCTCGACACGCTACGCGGAAATCCCGCCGATGACGCTCCGAGCGATCGGCTACGGCGCAGGCTCAGCCGACAACGCCGAAAAACCTAACGTGCTCCGTTTGCTGGTTGGCGAACATGCTGCAAGCGAGCCAGGTGAGTATTGGGACGCGCCGGTCATGGCGATCGAAACGAACCTCGACGATATGAGCCCGCAGATTTACGGCTACTTCGCCGAGAAGGCGCTCGAAGCTGGCGCGCTCGATGTATTCTCCACGCCCGCGCAGATGAAAAAGAACCGCCCCGGGCTGCTGGTGACCATCTTGGCCGAGCCCCAGAACGTCTCGCAATTAATCGATCTGGTGTTCCGCGAGACCACCACGATTGGCGTGCGCACGTACGAGGTGCGGCGCAAGACGTTGGCGCGCGAATCCGTGCCTGTTCCCACCCCATTCGGCGAAGTGCGCATGAAGATTTCGCGATTGAACGGTGCAGTGCTCAACGCGACGCCCGAATACGAGGATTGCCAGAAAATCGCCGCCGAGCGCGGCGTGCCGCTGAAGCAGGTGATTGCCGCGGCGTCATTCGAGTACCAGAAGAGATCCGAGCCGCTTGCAAAAGCCCAAAGCGCGTCGGGCGAGACTACCCCCTCCGCAGGCGGGCAAAAATAGCTCATGGACCAGCCGAAGAAGTTTTACCTCACCACGCCGATCTACTACGCGAATTCGCGGCCGCACGTTGGCTCGGCATACACGACGATCGTGTGCGACGTGATCGCGCGCTACAAGCGCATGTGCGGCTATGAAGTGGCGTATCTCACCGGTACGGACGAGCACGGCGTGAACATCGAACGCGCCGCCGAAAAGCTGGGCATTCCGCCGGCGGAGCTGGTCGATCGCAACCAGAAGATTTTTCGCGAGCTGTGGAAGCTGCTCGGCATTCAATACACGCACTTCGTCCGCACCACGTCCACGGAGCACGCCCGCGCCGTCCAGACGCTCATCCGCCGCACTCTGAAGCGCACACCGCAAGCCATCTACAAGGCCAAGTACGAGGGTCGCTACTGCATCTACGACAACTTGTACGTCAGCGATTCGCCTGAGCCCGCCGATTGCCAGATTTGCGGGCGTCCCGCCGAGCTGATCTCGGAAGAAAACTATTTTTTTCGCCTTTCAGCGTATCAGGACAAATTACTGGCGCTGTATCGCGATCGTCCCGAATTCGTTCAGCCGGATTTTCGCTTGAACGAAGTAAAGAGTTTCGTCGAAGCTGGACTGAAAGACGTCTCCATCAGCCGTAAATCGATCAAATGGGGCATTCCGTGGCCGGACGATCCCGAGCACGTCTTTTACGTCTGGTACGACGCGCTTACCAGCTACATGAGCGGCATCGGCTATGGCCAAGGTCCTGATGGCGATGCAAGTCCGGAGTTCAAAAGCCTCTGGCCTGCTGACCTGCACATGATCGGCAAGGAAATTATCCGCTTTCACGCTGTGTATTGGCCCGCGTTCTTGATGGCTGCGGAATTACCGCTGCCGGAAAAAATCTTCGCGCATGGCTGGCTGCTCTTCGAGCAGGAAAAGATGAGCAAATCGAAGGGCAACATCGCCTATCCGGAGCCGATCGTGAAAGCCTTCGATGAACTCACCGGCGCAAAAGTAGGCAACGACGCGCTGCGCTATTACCTCCTCCGCGAAGTCATCTTTGGCCAGGACGGAAACTTCTCGCGCGAAGCGCTCATCACCCGCTATAACGCCGACCTCGCGAACGGCCTCGGCAATCTCGCCAGCCGGGTTTTGACAATGATTGAAAAATATCAGGATGGAATCATTGCAGCACCGGGGAAGGTCATCGACTTTGGGCCAGGATTCACGGAGACCCATCAAAAAGTTCTGAAGAGTTACGGGCGCCTGGAGTTCTCTAGCGCGGTCGGAGAGATCTGGGCGACGATAGCCTCAACAGACTTCTACCTCACCAATACAAAACCATGGGACGACTCGCAAACCGCGTCTGAGCGAGCAACCATTCTCTATCGATCCGCGGCGGCAGTTCGATTTATTTGCGTTCTTGCGTACCCCGTCATTCCCGATGCCACGCAAAAAGTTTGGGAACAGCTCGGCCAGCACGGAAAGCTTGCGGACGTCCGAATCGACCAATTGAAGTGGGGTGATTTGCAGCCCGGCACGAAAATTGGCAAGCCCTCGGCCGTGTTCCCCCGGATCGACAAAGAAGAAGCGATGGAAAGGATCGAAGCGATGGAAAACGAGATACGCAATCCTGCAACGCCGATAACTGTTCCGGCCGGAACAGGCAGCGCGGCGACGGCTGGTACCGCTCCTGCTGCTGGCACGGCGAAAATCACCATCGAAGATTTCGCCAAAGTCGAGCTGCGCGTCGGCGTGGTGAAATCCGCCGAACGCATTCCAAATGCTGACAAACTGCTGAAGGTGATGGTCGATATCGGCGACGAGGTGCGCCAGGTGCTTGCCGGAATCGCGACCGCCTATGCGCCGGAGGATTTGGTCGGTCGCAAAGTCGTCGTCGTCACCAACCTCGCGCCGCGAAAAATGCGCGGTCTGGAATCGAACGGCATGTTGCTGGCGGCCTCGGCAGGTGCGGAAGGGAAACCGGTTCTCTGCACGTTCGCCGAGGAGATCGCCCCCGGTTCAAAAGTGAAGTGACAATCCGGTCAGGATTGTCATCCCGAAGCCGCGCGAGCGAGGAATCTGCTAGCGACGCTTAATTCAATACGCCCGCTCACATGCAAATCATCGACTCCCACGCCCACTTGGAAATGACGCAGTTTGATGATGACCGCCCCGCCACGCTCGAACGCGCACGCGCTGCCGGGGTCGAGACGCTGCTCGCGATCGGCAGCGGCACCAGCCCGGATGAGCGGCTCGATGCGGCGATTCCATTCGCCGAGCAATACGCCTGGATCTACGCGACCGTCGGCATTCATCCGCACGACGCCGCGGCTGCCACCGACGAGCACTTCGCGCGCCTCGACGAGCTCAGCCAGCATCCACGCGTGCTCGCCTGGGGCGAAATGGGCCTCGACTATTACTACGATCATTCTCCGCGCGACGTGCAGCAGCACGTTTTCCGTCGCCAATTGCAGCAGGCGCGCGCCGCCAAAAAGCCGGTGGTGATTCATTGCCGCGACGCATGGGACGATTGCCTGAAAATTCTAGACGAAGAGTGGCGCCACAGCGGACTTGGCGGAATTTTCCACTGCTTCACTGCCGGCCTCGCGGAGGCGAAGCGTGGTCTTGATATGGGCTTTCTCGTCTCATTTGCCGGCAACCTCACCTACCCGAAAATGCAGCCCTTGCGCGACGTGGCCCGCGAATTGCCGCTCGACTCGATCCTCACGGAGACCGACTCTCCCTTCCTTCCTCCGCAAGGCCGCCGCGGAAAGCGCAACGAGCCTGCGTTTGTACTAGAAGTGGCGCAAGCCTTGGCGAATGTGAGAAACTTAGCCACCGACGAAGTTGCGGCCGTCACGGCCGCAAATTTTCGCGGCTTCTTCCGGCTCGGTGCGAAGGGGTCCAGTCGGGCCTGACGCGTAGTTCGGAAAAAGGGCGGAAACAGCCGGATAACAGGCGCACGAGAGTCCAGCAGAGGACCGATGGCCTTCGCCGTCCAAATCGTAAAGGAAATTTTCGAACTGGTGCGCGACGACTTGGCGCTCGTCGAGCGCGAAATCTGCGCCCAGAATGGCGCGGCCATCGAGCCGGTTTCCGAAATTGCCAGCTACTTGCAGGAGGGTGGAGGCAAGCGCCTGCGTCCCGCGCTTCTGCTGCTCGCGGCGGGAGCTTCGGGTTATCGCGGACCAAGCGCTATTCGCCTCGGCGCCGTCGTCGAAATGATCCACAGCGCCACGCTCGTTCACGATGATGTGATCGATGGCGCGCAGACGCGCCGCGGACGTCCCAGCACCAACGCGCGCTGGGGCAATCACATGAGCGTGCTCGCGGGCGACTGGCTCTACATGCAATCGTTCGAAATGGCGCTGCGCGAGCGCAATTTCTCCATCCTCGACATTCTGATCGATCTCACGCAAAACATGGTCGAAGGCGAGTTGCTGCAGCTCACCCTGCTTGGCCAAATCGATTTGCGCGAGAGCGAGGCCACCGAGCTCGCCTATCGCAAGACGGCCTGCCTTTTCAGCGGCTGCGCGCGCCTCGGCGCGGTTCTCGGACGCCAGCCGGAACACGTGGAACAAGCGCTTGCGGAATATGGCCGCAACGCTGGATTAGCGTTTCAGCTCGTGGATGACCTTCTCGATTTCACGGCGTCATCGGAAAAACTGGGCAAGCCGGTGCTCAGTGACCTCAAAGAGGGCAAAGTAACGCTGCCGCTGATTTTCGCTCTGGAGAACGGTTCCGGCGAGCGAGCCAGTGCCGCAAACGGTGAACGTACCGCCCGCGCTAGTGGAAGCTCGGCCGAAGCTCGGCGGCTTATCGCCAACGTCCTCGAAGAACGCGACTTCGTCAGCGTTCGGCCTGAGCAAATCGCACGGCTCGTGGAAGAATCCGGCGCCCGCGCTCGCGCGGAAGCCTTGGCGCGCGAATATGTCAGCCGGGCGAAATCCTGCCTGGAAGTTTTACCCGATAGCGAATACCGCCGGGCGCTTCTCGCTGTTCCCGACTTCATCCTCGAACGCGAAAACTAGCCGCAATTGGGCCGTAGTTGGGCCGTACCTCGGTGAAGATAAGGGTTGCTGCGCTTTCTTGTGGACGAGAGCGCGCCGTGCTACATCCCTGAGACGGCAGCCGCCGCACCATGGCGGATGGAAGCACCAGCGGTACTTTCTTGCTCCAGCGCCTGTGTTGCGTCGGCAACCAGTTGCGAGGGTTGCCAGTCGTTTCCGTCGTACCACTTATAGACTTTCCCATCGGGCGCGACCACCGTCGTGCTCATCGAGTGCATGATTTGGCCGTGGTCGTCGCTGTAGATCAGCCCGAAAAAATCCGCGATCTGCGGCAATTCCTTCGCTGGCGCAGTGGCGAACTCCCAGCGGTCGAAAGGGGTCGTCCCCGTCACGTCGCGAAACGATTCGCCATAGCGCCGCAGCACCGCCGGCGTATCGTGTTGCGGATCGAAGCTGATGGTCAGCAAGCGGACGCTTTTCGCCAGCTTCGGATCCTTCCTGGTTTTCGCGTAAATCTCTGCGAAATCGTGAGACACCAGCGGGCAATAGTTCGCAAACGGGCAGCGCGTGTAAACGAAGGTGACCAGCAGCACGTGCCCGCGAAACGAATCCATATGAATGCGTTTGTTATTTTGATCGACGACCACAAAGTCGGGAACCTGATCGCCCGTCTGTGGAGTGTGAAGCTCGGAACTGGACTTTTCGCCGGCTTTCTTGGTCACCACGATGTTTTCCAGGTGCGCGCTGCTATCGTCCTGGTTCACCACCACGTCGGCGGTTATCTCGTCGCCCGGCTGCAGCCCGTTCAACTGGCTCGCGCTCAGCACGGGATACGGCATCACCATCGCCGACATAAATCCTGGAATATCCTGGCCATCTACCATCAGCGTGTTTTGATCTTTGTTGATCGAAACGATTTTTCCGACTAGGTGGTAACGCTTCACGTTTTTCGGCGGCTGCGCCGCCAGCTGTTGTGCCGGCTTTGAGCATCCCGCGATCGCCGCGAGCGATAGCAACACCATCGCGGAAATAGTAGCGGCCTGCTTGACCGCATTTCGTGATTTCATTTCAATCTTCCTTCCCTCATATTTCCTGATTGTACGTCAGCGCCGATCGCTTCGCATCCGGCGTCGATTCAATAATGAAACCGGTAGCGAAACTGCGCGTAGATTTCGCGCGGATCGTTGTAATGAAAACCGCCAAAGGTCAAGCTGTTGTCGATCAATAGATGACTGTCGCCGATATTCAGCGCCGTCACGGAAATCGAATATTTCTCGCCGAATTTCTTCCCAAGCGATAGATCGACCGTCGTGTGGCCGGGCAGGTACGCGTCATTTTC
>JASHWB010000042.1 GCA_030044295.1 Candidatus Acidiferrales bacterium | reverse complement strand
ACAATTGTCGTGAACACAACCACGAATACCACTACGGTAACGCAAGGCTCCGGAACACCGCTGGTTTTGCAGGGCGTACCGACACAGATTAATCCGAACACCGGCACCTCGATGACTGGTGAGGAGACCGACCCCGGCGGAGATAGTATTTCTGCGGCAATCGTTTACGTCAACGGGACGATCACCGGCCTCAGCGGAACCGTACAAAACGCTACCGGCATTACCATAACGGCCACCAGCGATATCGACGTTACTGGCAATGTCACCTATGCTTCCTCGGTGGTCAACTCAAGCGACGCGCTGATCTCTACCACGAACGCCGGCGTCTTGGGCATCTACACGCAGGGCAACCTCAACCTGGAGCCGTCCTCCAACGGCGGCAATCTCACGATTGACGCTAGCATTGCCATGCTCAGTGGCAATAACAGCGGCCTGGAGACTCCTGGGAATAGCGTGGGAACCCTGACAATCATGGGCGGCCGAAGCGAAGATCAAGCGCACGGAGTGAGCATAAGCACTGGCAATACGATGTACGACCAGCGATTCGCAGGAAGCATCGCTCCTCCGTGGTTTCCCACGGCCGTTCCAACCGCCGGGGCGCCTTCTGTTCCCCTCTTCGTGGGTGCATCGGTGCAGCGCACGTTATGGCAGCAGACCAGCGCCGAGCAATAATCGGGCTTGAGCTGCAATCCGCATAGAAACGCCGGCCGCTCGGGACACGCAATTTCTCCCGGGCGGCCGGCGCCGCTTTTCATCCCATAGACGTAGTTTTCTTGGATTTCCGATCCGGCGGTCTTCAGAACAGTTTTGCTTACGACGCGGCCTTGAATGCCCGAAGGTCCGGTTGTATCACGGGGGGCAACTGTCTTTGCAGCATTTCGATGCTCTTGGCGCGGCGCTGCGCCAGCATTTTATCGAGCATCTCCAGAAATTCGCTCGGCCTCATGCCCGGTCCGTTCGCGAACTTCTGTCCATCGATTGCGAGTGGCAACCACCAGCAGCTATCCTCTTCCGGTTGGCAGTGATAGATTTTGCAGGCGTTGGTGCCTAGAAGAGCGAGAAGCGAATCGAATTTCGCTAGCGGGGTGGTGCTGAGGATCAGGTCGAATTTGTGCTCTTGATATACCGCCGCCGCTTTACTCATTGAATGCGCGAACCAACAGTGGCATCCGCGATTTTCCAGTTGCCATTTCAGATAGGATGATCCCTTCGCATCCTCTCCCAGCAGAAGTACCTTGACGAATGTCTGCTCCACGGCGTCCTCCCGTGCTCTCGAACTCCCTGTTCGCTCCTCTCGAATCAGATGCGCGCGCGCCGCTTTCGGGCTCGCTTTTCCTGCCTGCTCTATGCGCTGGCCGCCATGCGCGTCTCGTAAACGTTGGCAGCCGCGGCATTCGGAGGCGGCATCGAGACCACCGGCGCCGGGCTTTGCAGCACTCCACGCAGCATTCTTCGCGCCCGGCACAGGCGCGACTTCGAGTTATTCGCCGTAATGCCGGTCATCTGGCTGATCTCTGTGTGCCTGTAGCCCAGCACGTCGTGTAGCACCAGCACTTTTCCGTAGCCCGACGGCAACTGTTGGATCGCCACTTCCAGCAGCACCCCATCTGTCGCCTGCTGGTCGGCGTCCTGCTGCGAACCCGCCCGATTGATACTTTCCAGGAACTCGTCGCGGTCGCGCGCGTCGTCGAAGTCTAGCGTGGCGAACTTCGGTTTCCGTAGCTGCATCAGCGCCACGTTTTTAGTCACGCGATAGAGCCACGTGGTGAACTGCGAATCCCCTCGGAACGTATGGATCTTGTTAATTACCCGCAGAAATGTCTCCTGCACCAGGTCTTCGGCATCGCTTGGGTTGCGGACCATCCGTAAACAGATTCGATATACGTTATCGCGGTACGACCGGTACAGTTGCGCCAGGGCTTCTCTGTCCCCCTGGCGGGCGCGCATGATCTTTTCGTCCTGCGAGTTCACGTCCTCCTCCGTTGTGCTCTGCGTTTTGATTTCGCTGCGCGCGACTCCGCCTGACTGGCGTTTTCGCGCTCAGTAACTGCCTGTTGCATACGCCGCGCGCCTCGGCGCTTCCATCCGAAGAGCGCTCGTTTCCTTTTCCGCCTCGGGCGGCGGCAGAATGCCGTTCACGATCCTCAACAGCGATTTGCTGAAGTCCCGCGAGCGCAGCGCTACCGCCTCCAGGCAAAGCTCTCCGTTTTCCATGACGGGTATCCACCAGCAACCGTCTTCGACGGGAAAAGAAAGAAACAGCCAGCCCGAAGCCGCCCGCATCGCCGGTATCAACGCCCGCGGATTGCCGTCGGCCAGCTTCGCTTTGCTGAGCACGATCCGGAAATTCCGCCTCTCAATCGCCGCCGATGCCTCCTGGCGCGAATTCGCGTAACGGCACTCGCATCCGAGCGACTTCAGCACTCGCGCCAGCGATGCGCTCAGCGCCGGATACTCCCCCACAAACAAAACTCCCGCTTCCGGCATGTCACTCCCCTTACCGGCCAATGTCTCAACATCTCTGCTAGCTGAAAGCTACCGAAACCGGCTCCCTCAAGACCTTGCGACCGTTCTCTTCCACCGACGCGCTGCTCAGGTCGCCAGTGCTCCTTCGTTCCCGTTTCAGTCGCTCCGCTACTTCGATTTCGAGATCAGGTACGGCTTTTAAAAAATTTCGCCGGGGCCGCTGTTCAGCGCGTGGGTAGGGGAAGGAATTGGCGATGAGCGGTTCCCCGGCCACACCCAATGTAAGAAACCACTCATTTTCAAGCAATTAGCTCTTTACCTGATGATTACGTATGAGGTTTACCTGAGGCTGGCTATCCGCACGATATAGCGATTGGTGGTACTGGGATGGTCTAGAACTCAGAAAATAAACGGTTTACGCTGTCTTCGAAAATTTTGCCAGTCCTCGTTGCAGAGCTTTCGCTGCCGCGGCCGCGCGGCTTCGCACGCCCAGCTTATAGAAAATCCGATTAACGTGCAGCTTTACCGTGCCTTCGGGTGATCTTCAGCGCGTCTCCGATTTCCTTATTCGTTCGACCTTCGGCAAGCAGTTGCAGGATCTGCGCCTGCCGGCCCGTCAGCTCCGGCGCCTGGATTCGCTCGGCCAGCTTTGCCGCCGGTCCCAGACCAAGCAGCGTCCCGCCGCTGTGCACGATCCGCACGCATTCTCTCAGCTCAGTCCCGCTGCAGCTCTTTAGCATGAAGCCGCTCGCTCCCGCCTGCATCACGCCATACACGTCCTCTTCCGCGTCGAACGCGGAAAGCATTACGATCCCCACCTCAGGGCATTCTCGATGAATCTCCGCCACGCCTTCCGAAGCGCTCATCCCCGGCATCCGCACGTCCAGCAGCGCGATATCCGGCCGATGCACCGAGACCTGCTCCACGGCTTCCGGCCAGTCCGCTGCCTCTCCCACCACGCACATGTCCGTGCCGCGGTTGATCATCGTGCTCAAGCCTTCGCGCACCACCGTGTGATCGTCTGCGATCAAGATGCGTATCGGACCGTTGCTCATGTCCGGCTCCTGCCGCCGAAATTGTGCTTAAAACGGCGCGCGAAACTGCTGAACTGGTAGGGTATCCGTGCGGTCCGAGTGTACACCTGCGAACTCCCTAACGCGCTCGATTACGAGCGAAGAAGCCGGGTGTCTCGTCGTGCCGCTTTCGGCGTTTCCATGCCGCCTCTGGCAGCGGCCGGTCGTCGTTAGAACTGCGCGCTTTGTTATTTGATTGGCCTGTGAATTCGTGCGCGGCGCAGGTCGCTCACATGTGGCGAGCCCATCACGTCGCGGCGCCGCTGTACACGATGAGCGCGTCGCTGGTGCCTTCCCAAATCGTTTTCGAGCGGGGCTTCCTACTGCCGTGCACTATGCTCTGCCGCCGAGGAATCCGACAGGAGTCCGCGGCTCAT
>JASHWB010000458.1 GCA_030044295.1 Candidatus Acidiferrales bacterium | reverse complement strand
CCCAGATTACCGCTATATCGCAATCGATCGTCCACTCCATGCCGCCCGGCACGCAGCCTCCGTTCGTGATCCAGTACAACGCGTCGACCGTTCCAATTTTGCAGCTGGGAATCTCCGGCCAGGGCCTAAGCGAGCAACAGCTCGGAGACCTCGCGCAAAACTTCATCCGCGTCGGACTGATCAACATCCCGGGCATTGCCATTCCATACCCCTACGGCGGCAAGCAGCGCCAAATTCAAGTGGACCTTGATACGCAGGCGCTTCAGGCCCACGGCCTTTCGCCATATGACATTGTGAACGCCATCGGCAACCAAAACCTGATCATTCCTGCTGGAACCGCCAAGATTGGGTCCTTCGAGTATCAGGTCGAAATGAACGGCGCGCCGCAGACCGTTCAGGAATTGAATAACCTGCCGGTCAAGCAAGTTGGCACTTCCACGATATACATCCACGATGTTGCGCACGTTCGAGACGGATACCCGCCCCAAACGAACATCGTCCGCGTGGATGGCACGCGAGCGGCGCTGCTCTCGGTCATGAAAAATGGCGATGTTTCCACGCTCCAAATCATCGCCAACGTAAAGAAAAAAGTCCCTAGCATCCTGGCCGGGCTGCCGCCGCCGCTTCGCATTCATTTCCTCTCCGATCAATCGATTTTCGTGCGGGCGTCGATCGATGACGTAATTCGCGAGGGGGCCATTGCCGCGTCTCTGACTGCGCTGATGATCCTGATCTTTCTCGGCAACTGGCGCAGCACGCTGATCATCGCGGTCTCCATCCCGCTGTCTGTTTTGACTTCGATCATCGTTCTCAGCGCGTTGGGCCAGACGATCAATATCATGACGCTCGGAGGGTTAGCGCTCGCTGTCGGCATATTGGTTGACGATGCGACCGTGGAAGTCGAAAACATCAACCGCAACATCGATCAAGGGAAGGAAATCGTTCAGGCCATTCTTGACGGCGCCTCACAAATAGCCGTACCCGCCCTCGTTTCGACGCTTTCCATTTGCATCGTATTCGTTCCTATGTTTTTCCTCACGGGCGTCGCCCGCTATCTGTTCGTCCCACTGGCCGAAGCGGTCGTTTTCGCCATGCTCGCGTCGTATTTGTTGTCCCGCAGTCTCGTTCCTACGATGGCTAGGTATCTGCTCTCTGAGCAGAGCGAGGAGCAGCGGCTCGAGCAGGTCCGCACTTCGCGCAACGTTTTCGTGCGCCTTCAGGCCAGGTTCGAAACTGGATTCGAGCGTTTTCGCGACCGCTACCATGGCATGCTCGAATCCTGCATGCGCCATCGCCGGATTTTTGTGGCTGCATTTTTTGGCGCATGCCTTCTCTCTTTCGCGTTGCTCCCGCTCGTCGGCGAGGACTTCTTTCCGTCGGTCGATAGCGGCGAATTCAACCTGCATATGCGCGCTCCCACGGGTACCCGCATTGAAGACACAGCTGCGCTCTGCGACCGCGTCGAGAGCGACATTCGAGCTCACATACCGTCTTCCGAACTCGTCTCTATCATCGACAACATCGGTCTGCCTTACAGCAGCATCAATCTTTCTTACAGCAACTCAGCCCCGATCGGCACGGAAGACGCCGATATCCTCGTTTCCCTTGCGCCCAAGCATCACCCCACGGCTCAGTACGTGCGCGAATTGCGTAGCATCCTGGCCCAGGACTTTCCGGGCGTACAGTTCTACGATTTGCCGACGGACATGGTCAGCAAGATTCTGGATTTTGGGCAGCCCGCCCCGATTGACATCCAAATTGTGGGCAGAGATCTGCTGGCCAACCGCAGCTTTGCCGACAATCTATTGAATCAGCTGAAGTTCATCCCCGGCGCCGTGGACCTGCGCATCCAGCAAGAGTTCAACGAGCCGCGCCTCCACATACAGGTGAACCGCACCAAAGCGCAGCAGATCGGCTACACGGCCAACGACGTGGCGCAGAACCTTCTCGTGTCGCTCAGCGGCAGTTTTCAGACGTCACCCACCTTCTGGCTCGATCCGCAGACCGGTGTCAGCTACAACATCGCCGTGCAGACTCCTGAATACCGCACCGACTCTCTCCAGAAGCTGGAAAACGTGCCAATCAGCGGTCAGGGAACTAATCAGTCGGAAATCCTTAGCGACGTCGCTTCTTTCACCCGAGGTTCCGAAATGGCGGTTGTTTCGCACTACGACGTAGAGCCGGCGATCGATATTTTCGGATCGGTAGATGGCCGCGATCTCGGCGGGGTGTCCGGCGACATTCAGTCGATCATCAATCGGAACCGGCAAAAGCTGCCTCGCGGTTCGCAGGTCAACATGCTGGGGCAGGTTCAGACGATGCGGACGTCTTTCGTCGGATTGCTCGGCGGGTTGACCTTCTCGATCGTGCTGGTCTACTTCCTAATCGTCGTAAACTTCCAATCGTGGCTCGATCCATTCGTGATTCTGATGGCGTTACCGGCCGCGCTCGCCGGTATCGTCTGGTGCCTTTTCGTTACGCATACCACTCTCAGTGTGCCCGCGCTCACGGGCGCGATCATGTGCATGGGCGTTGCCACGGCCAATAGCATTCTCGTCGTCAGCTTCTCTAGGGAGCGTCTCGCCGCGGGAAAAACGCCGGCCGAAGCCGCGCTCGAAGCCGGATTTACGCGTTTCCGGCCCGTGCTGATGACGGCTCTTGCTATGATCATCGGCATGTTTCCAATGGCGCTTGGCATGGGAGAAGGTGGTGAGCAGAATGCACCCCTGGGGCGCGCTGTGGTCGGCGGCCTGATTTTTGCGACGGTCGCCACACTCTTTTTCGTGCCCGTATTTTTCAGCATCGTCCATGGTGAACGCGCGGCTAGGTCGCGCAGCGAGGCGCCTTAGGGTAAGACGCGCGGCTCTGCATCCCAGGCCCGGTGAAACTCGCATCCATGTCTTCACATCTAAATACCTTAACGTGACTGGGAATAAGGACCATTTGTGATCAGCGGAAATCATGCCGGACCACATCCGGCCGGTGGTGAAGTGACCGCCAACTCGCGACGCGAATCCGGTCGCGGCCTTCTCATTGTCCTCGTGGTCCTTGCGATTGCGGCTGTCATCGTCGTCGCAGGAGTGGTGCCTCGTTTCAGGGCCAGGGCCGCACTTAAGACCGAGACCCGCGAATTAGCCGTTCCGACCGTCGCCGTTATTCAGCCAAAACTCGGCGATCCGCGTACCGAAATCGTGCTTCCAGGCAACATGCAGGCGTTTGCAGACTCCCCGATTTACGCGCGCACCAACGGATATTTGAAAGCCTGGTATCACGACATCGGCTCGCCCGTGAAGAAGGGCGATTTGCTGGCCGTGATCGAAAGCCCGGAGGTCGATCAGCAGCTCGATCAGGCTCGCGCTGATTTGAATACAGCCGAGGCGAACTACGCTCTCGCGCGCACCACTGCCGAGCGTTACGAAAATCTGCTCAAGAGCGGCTCCGTGGCGAAACAGGATGTGGACAATGCTGTGGGCGACTTTCAAGCTAAGACGGCCGCCGTCGCTTCTGCCCAAGCCAACGTCAAGCGTCTGGAAGAGCTGCAATCCTTCGAGAAAGTATACGCGCCGTTTGACGGCGTGATCACCGCACGCAATACAGATGTCGGGCACCTGATTAACTCTGGCGCCGGCAGCCCTGCCACTGAGCTATTTCACATTTCGGCCATCCGTAAACTGCGCGTGTACGTCAACGTGCCGCAGCAATATTCGGTTTCCGCGCGTCCTGGTCTCTCGGCGGCCGTCACATTGCCGGAATTCCCCGGCCGTCGCTTCAATGGCACGCTGGTCCGCACCTCGGATGCGATCGACGCCGCCTCGCGGACATTACTCGTTGAAGTTGACGTCGATAATCCTACCGGCCAGCTTCTTCCCGGCGCTTACGCGGAGGTTCATTTTCAGATTCCGAACGCCACTCGCGCGCTCATTCTGCCCGTCAGTTCACTGATTTTCCGTTCGCAGGGATTGCAAGTCGGTACGGTAGAAAACGGCCGCGCCGTGCTGAAAAACATCACCCTCGGTCGGGACTTTGGAAATGAAGTAGAGATAGTCGCAGGCCTCAATCCTTCCGATCAGGTGATCGTCAATCCGCCGGACTCACTTGTCTCTGGCGAGCTGGTTCGCATCGTCTCCTCGCGCGAGGAAAATGGGCAAGCCCCGGCTGGTGCCGGAGAATGATCTGGTTTCGGCTCGGTCTCCAGTGCTCTAGCC
>JASHWB010000457.1 GCA_030044295.1 Candidatus Acidiferrales bacterium | reverse complement strand
CCATGCGACCAAGAGCGGATTTTTTCGGGACTCGCCAGGCTGATGCGGATGGAATCAAAATCCGCGATCTGGCTGGCACGGTCATAAGGGCTCGAACGATACAAGGGCTGCCTCCTCCCCGGCTACGCCAGGGTATGAAACTCGAGAAATCCTTTGGACGCTGTGGCGCGAAAACTTCCGCGCCGCGCGCTGTTAGTCCGCTGCCTCGGCTTTCTCCACTTGCGGTTTCTGGCGCTTCATCAGCTCGACATCCAGGCACAGCGACTGCAACTCGCGCACCAGGACGTTGAACGACTCGGGCACGCCGGGCTCGATTCCCGGCTCGCCTTTGACGATGGCTTCGTAAATCTTGGCTCGGCCATAAACGTCGTCTGACTTGGCTGTGAGTAGTTCCTGCAAGATGTGCGCGGCGCCGTACGCTTCGAGGGCCCAAACTTCCATTTCGCCGAAGCGCTGGCCTCCGAACTGCGCCTTCCCGCCGAGCGGCTGCTGCGTGATCAGCGAGTACGGGCCGATCGAGCGGGCGTGTATCTTGTCGTCAACCAGGTGCGATAGCTTGAGCATGTAGATGTAGCCGACGGTGACCTTCTGCGCGAACTCCTCACCGGTCATCCCGTCGTACAGCGTGATTTTTCCGCTTTCCGGAAGCTCCGTGAACTCCAGCAAGTGCCGGATGTCCATTTCGCGCGCGCCGTCGAAAACCGGCGTTGCAAACGGCACGCCTTCGCGGAATCCATGTGCCACTTCGAGCAACGTTTCGTCGTCAAGGTCCGACAGCGTTCTCCACACGGACGTCGGGCCGAACGCTTCCTTGAACCACTTGCGGACCGCTTCGGCGCGCGAATCGGAATCGAGCATCGATGCAACGCGCTCGCCGAGGGCCTTGGACGCCCAGCCGAGGTGCGTCTCGAGAATCTGGCCCACATTCATACGCGAAGGAACGCCCAGCGGATTCAGCACGATTTCCACCGGCGTGCCGTCGGGCATGTAGGGCATATCCTCGCTCGGGACGATTCGCGCGATCACACCCTTGTTGCCGTGGCGGCCGGCCATCTTGTCGCCAACGGAAAGCTTGCGCTTCATGGCGATATAGACCTTGACCAGCTTGATCACGCCCGGCGGCAGCTCATCGCCCTTTTTAAGCTTAGCGATGCGCTCGTCGGTTATCTTGCGCAGCACGTCGATCTGGCGCGAGGTCATCTCCTCGATTTCATCGATCTTCTCGATGAGCAGCGGATCTTTGTCGTTCAAGCGCAGGCGCTTCAGGTTGCGCGTCGAAATCTTTTCCAGGATTTCGCGCGTGAGTTCCGCGCCCTTGTTGAGAAGGCGCTTATTCGTGCGCTCGTCGTGCAAGTCGGCCACGAGTTTCTGGCCGCCGAGCAAGTCGGATAGGCGCTTCAGGCGCTCGTCGGTGAGAATGCGGATCTCATCAGCGAGATTTTTTTCGAGCTTGGCCACGTGCGCTGCTTCGATGGCCTTGTGGCGCTCGTCCTTTTCCGCCCCCTTGCGGCAGAAGATCTTCACATCCACGATCGTTCCCTCGATGCCCGGCGGACAGTAGAGCGAAGCGTCGCGAACGTCGCCAGCCTTCTCGCCGAAAATGGCGCGCAACAGTTTTTCTTCCGGAGTGAGCGTCGTTTCGCCCTTCGGCGTCACTTTTCCGACGAGAATGTCGCCGGGTTTGACCGTGGCGCCGATGCGGATTACGCCACTCTCGTCGAGATTGCGCAGGAAACTCTCGTTGATGTTGGGAATGTCCCGCGTGATTTCCTCAGGGCCGAGCTTGGTGTCGCGCGCCTCGATTTCGTACTCCTCAATGTGAATCGAGGTGTAGTAGTCCTCCTTCACCAGCTTTTCGCTGACGAGGATGGCGTCCTCAAAATTGTAGCCGCGCCACGGAAGGAACGCGACCAGCACGTTGCGCCCGAGCGCCAGTTCGCCGCGGTCGGTGCAGGGGCCATCCGCGAGAACTTGTCCCTGCCTCACGCGGTCTCCCGCGCGGACCAGCGGTTTTTGGCTGACGCAGGTGTTCTGGTTCGAGCGCTTGAACTTCGTGAGCAGGTAGATATCCGATCCCACTTCGCGGCTCAGCACGCCCGATTGATCGGATTCCACGCGCACGATCACACGTTCGGAATCAACTTGATCGACGATGCCGTCGCGCTTGCACACGATCACCGCTCCCGAATCGCGCGCCGTGACCCGCTCCATGCCCGTGCCAACCAGCGGCGCTTCGCCCTTAATGAGCGGCACCGCCTGGCGCTGCATGTTCGAACCCATCAGCGCGCGGTTCGCGTCGTCGTTCTCTAGGAACGGAATCAGGCTAGCGGCCACCGATACGAGCTGCTTGGGAGACACGTCGATGTAATCCACTTCGTCGCGGCTCTTTAGCACGAAGTTTCCGGCCTGGCGGCAGTTCACTAGGTCAGTGGTGATGCGCAGCTTATCGTCGAGAGGCGCGTTGGCTTGCGCGACCACGTACCGGTCCTCTTCCCATGCGGAAAGATAGAAGCAGTACGGTTCGACCACCACGCGGCGGCGTTTCAGCTCGTCATTAATGTCATCTACCTTTTCGCGCTCGACGATCTCACCGGCCTTGAATTCGCTGTCGCCCGCGTTGACGATCTGCACGTAGTCGATCACGCGGCCGCCCTTCACCTTGCGGTAGGGCGATTCAATGAAGCCGAATTCGTTGATTCGCGCGTAGCACGAAAGCGAGCTGATCAAGCCGATGTTCGGGCCTTCCGGCGTTTCAATCGGGCAGATGCGGCCGTAATGCGTGGGATGCACGTCGCGCACTTCGAACCCGGCGCGCTCGCGCGATAGTCCCCCGGGACCAAGAGCCGAAAGCCTCCGCTTGTGCGTAATTTCGCTCAGCGGATTGGTTTGATCCATGAACTGCGACAGCTGCGAACTGCCGAAGAATTCGCGGATCGCAGCCATCACCGGCTTGGCGTTCACCAGGTCGTGCGGCATGGCCGTGGACATTTCCTGGTACACGGACATCTTTTCCTTGATCGCCCGCTCCATGCGGACCAAACCGATGCGGAACTGGTTCTCGAGCAGTTCGCCCACCGCGCGGACACGACGGTTGCCGAGATGGTCGATGTCGTCCACCGTTCCGATGTTGCGGCGCAGCTTCAGCAGGTATTTGATCGCAGCCACGAAGTCGCTGGTATCGAGCGTGCGCCGATCGAGCGGCGTCTCGATGCCTAGCTTGATGTTGAATTTCAGGCGCCCAACCTTGCTGAAATCGTATTTGCGCGGGTCGAAAAACATCCCGTTGAAAAGAGCGGTTGCGGTTTCGAGCGTCGGGGGATCGCCGGGACGCAGCTTGCGGTAGATTTCAATCAACGCTTCTTTGTGCGAGTGGATCGAGTCCTTCTCTAGCGTCCGGCTGACGATATTGCCAACCTCGTCGCGGTCGGGAAAGCAAACGTCCACTTCCGTGATGCCCGCCTCGGCGATCGCCGTCCAGATCTCCGCCGTGAGCGGCTTATTGGCTTCGAGAAGCACTTCGCCGGTCTGGCGGTTGACGAGTTCGCCGACGGTGAGCGCGCCTTCGAGATCGGCCACGCCGATTTCCGCCTGCGTCACGCGCGCCTTCACCAACTCCTTGTGGAGAGCCTCGCTGATGCGCTTGTGCGCTCCGACCACCACTTCGCCGGTCTTTGGATTCTTGATCTCGCGCGACAGCTTGCGGTCGATCAGACCCTCGCTGACGTTCCAGAAAAGCTCGTTATCGCGCAGCGAAATACGCTCCACCTGGTAAAAGGTGCGCAGGATTTCCTCGTTGGTCTTCATCCCCAGCGCGCGCAGGAAAATCGAGCCCAGGAACTTGCGTTTACGATCGATGCGCACGTACAGCACGTTCTTGGTGTCGTATTCGAATTCCACCCACGATCCGCGGTACGGAATGATCTTTCCAAGGAAATAGGTGCGGTTGTTGGCGGTCTCGAAAAACACGCCCGGCGAGCGGTGCAACTGGCTGACGATCACGCGCTCGGTGCCGTTGATGATGAACGTGCCGTTCTCGGTCATCAGCGGAATATCGCCGAAGAATACTTCCTGCTCCTTGATGTCGCGGATCGACTTCGCGCCTGTATCCGGATCCTTGTCGTAAATCGTCAGGCGGATAGTGACTTTTAGGGGCGCGGAGTACGTCATTCCGCGCTCCTGACACTCGTTCACGTCGTACTTCAACTGCAGCGTGACCGGATCGCCGCACTTATTGCAGAACGTCGGCGTGTTCTTGTTGAACGTGCCGCACTTCGCGCACAGCACGTCGCCCGTCTTGTACGGATTGGTGACGACCGACGCGCCGCAATTCCGGCATGTGGCGCGCAAGTGATGCAGGCCTCGCAGATGGCCGCACTTGCACTCCCAGTTGCCGATCGCGTAGTCCACGAAATCCAGCTGCGAGAGCCCGCGAAAATCCTGGATGGGGAATACGGACGCAAACACGGATTGCAGTCCCGTATCCTCACGCTCGCTGGGCAATAGATCCATCTGCAGGAAGCGCTGATAGGATTTTTTCTGCACGTCGATCAAGTTCGGTATCTGCACCGCGGTCTTGATCTTGGCGAAATCCAGACGTTCTCGCTCCCGGATTGCGCGATTGCCGTTACGATTGCTCATGGACGATCCCCTTCGAAAATAATGACGGAAAGGCGGCGCGCAGAGACACCCGCACCGCCGGTCCGGATAGGACGTTTTGTGAAGTGCCTTGGTTCACAGGAGCGCGTTTGAACGCGAGTTCCTTTGCAGCCCGGCTGGCCGCCGACACGGGCCACACTACTTAATATCGACCTTCGCTCCAGCCTCTTCGAATTTCTTCTTGATGGTGGCCGCTTCGTCTTTACTGACGCCCTCTTTCACGGTTTTCGGAGCGCCGTCCACCAAGTCCTTGGCTTCCTTCAAGCCTAGGCTGGTGACTTCGCGGACAGCCTTAATCACGTTGATCTTGTTGGCTCCGACTTCGGTCAGGACAACGGTGAACTCCGTCTTTTCCTCAGCCGCCGCGCCCGCCCCACCTGCCGCCGCGCCGCCCGCCACCACTACGGGAGCCGCAGCCGCCGCCGAAACGCCGAAGGTCTCTTCCATCTTCTTGACCAAATCGGCGGCTTCGAGCAGCGTCAGGCTCTTGATCTCTTCCAGAATCCCTTCCACTTTGCTAGCCATCGCCTTCTCTATCCTCCCTCTAAAATGAAAAGCGTGAAATCAACGAAATGCCCGATTACTCTGCGGCTGGTGCGTTTTCCGGCGCCGCGCCGCCAGACCCGAACTTGTTGGCCTTCACCGCTTCACTCGTCACGACCGCCAGATTGCGCGGTAACGCCGCGAGCGCCGTTGCTACCCGCTGCGCCGGAGCATTCAGCAGGAACATGAGCTTGCTGATCAGTTCTTCCTTGCTCGGCAGCAGCGCCAACTGGCCAATTTCCTGAATCGAAATGACGCGCCCTTCCACCAGCCCGGCACGGAATTGGAAAGCTGGAACGTCTTTTGCGACTTTGGTCAGAATCTTCGCGAGCGTTACCGGATCGGTCTTCGTGTAGGCGATCGAGTTGGTGCCCTTGAGGTTCTTGAGCAGCCCTTCCGCGGCCGTTCCCTGCGCGGCGCGCTCCGCCACCGTGTTCTTAACCACTTCGTACTTCCCGCCCGCCGCTTCCACGGCCCGCCGCAGCTGCGTATCCTGCTCGACCGTGATTCCCTGGAACGTCGAGAGAATTACGGTCGAAACCGTCGCAAGCTGCGCGCGAAGCCCCTCGGCTTGCGCCTTCTTTTCTGCTTTCTTCTTCATCGTTCGCCCTTTTCGCTACGCGGCAACCGCTGTGGCCGCCTCCGCTTCCGTTGAATCGATCTGGATGCCTGGCCCCATCGTCGAAGTGAGCGTGATTTTTTTCACGTATCTGCCCTTCGCCGCCGCCGGCTTCGCCTTCACGATCGCACCCAGTAGAGCCTGCGCGTTTTCCGCCAAATTCTTGGCCGGGAAGCTGATCTTGCCGATCGGTGAATGAATAATCCCGGTCTTGTCGAGGCGAAATTCCACTTTTCCCGCCTTGATCTCCTTCACCGCTTTGGCGATCTCGAACGTCACCGTGCCGGTCTTGGGGTTCGGCATGAGTCCGCGAGGGCCGAGTACCTTGCCCAGTTTCCCGGCCGACTTCATCATGTCCGGCGTCGCAATCACCGCTTCGTAATCCGTCCAGCCCTCGGAAATCTTCTGAACCATGTCGTCGCCGCCGACGAAGTCAGCGCCGGCATCCTGGGCCTCGCGCACTTTTTCGCCGCTGGCGATCACCAGCACGCGCTTCGATTTTCCCAGCCCGTGCGGCAACACCACGGTGCCTCGCACCATCTGGTCGGATTGCTTGGGATCGACACCCAGATTGATCACCAGCTCGACCGTCTCGTCGAACTTCACGAAGTGCGCTTTGCGAAGAAGTTCCGCCGCTTCCTCGAGGTGGTATACGCGCGCCTCGATCAGGTTCCGGGCGCGGTCGATATTCTTGCCTCCTACTTTTGCGCTGCGGCCCATCGACGTCTCTCCCCTACC
>JASHWB010000456.1 GCA_030044295.1 Candidatus Acidiferrales bacterium | reverse complement strand
GGTCCGGGACGATCAGCCAAACGTCAACGTGAGGCTCGATGATCAAAGGCGTGCGCTCGATCATGGCCGCATCAGCGCTTTCGCCGCGCTCGGCGAGGCCCGCGACGATCAATTCGCGCGGGTCGCCGAGCCGCGCAATACGCCGGCAGGTCTCGCATTCACCGCAGAAATCGTCTTTCAGGCGCTCGCAATTGGCGGCCTGGGCGAACATGCGCGCGAGGGTGAATTTGCCGATGCCGCGCGGGCCGGTAAAAAGCATGGCGCTTGGGACTCGCTCACGTTGCAACATGCCGCGAAGAGCGCGGATGACGCGGTCGTTGCCGAGAAATTCGCCGAATCCCATGTTCATCCTTGCGCGCGAAGCGCGGGAGCGATGCGCGCTTCGACGGCAGCGAGAATTTCACTGTGAATCGACTCGGGAGAGCGCAGCGCGGCTTTGGCGGCGTCGAAACATTCGATGCGCAGCCAATGAGGCTGGCGAGAGAGTTCATCGTACACGCGAGACGCGGCTTCGAGATGCGCGAGGTCGGCTTCCTGGATGTCGTGCTTTTTATCCGTATAGCCGCGGGCGTTTTTCGAAGCGACCAAGCGATGCGCATGATCGACGGGAACGCGTAGATAGATGACCATATCTTCGGCGGGAAGACCGTAGATTTCGTATTCGAGGCGGCGCAGCCAAGCCAAAAATTCATCGCGCTGCGCTTGAGGAACGCGCGAGCCCTGGTGCGCGAGGTTCGAGGCGATATAGCGGTCGGAAACCAGAAGTTTTCCGGCGGCGAGCGCGGATTCGAGCGCGGGCTTCGATTCCAATCGATCGCCCGCATAGAGCAACGCCGCGAAGTGCGGATCGACGGAATCGAGCGAGCCGAAGTCGCCATTCAAGAAGCGCGCCACGAGCTTGCCGAAAAAGCCGTTGTAATTGGGAAAGCTGACTTGCGAGAGGTCGTGGCCGCGTTGAGCGAGCGCGCGGGCGAGCAAGTCCAGCTGAGTGCGCTTACCGGAGCCATCGATTCCCTCGATGACGATAAATTTTCCGCGAGTAGGCATCGGATTGCGGCCAGTTTAACACGGCTGCTTGAGCACTGCGGAGCCTCGACGGCCCTCTTTTGGCCGTTCCTATCCGCACTTCCAACAAGGTGTCCCGAACCGCATTCACGCCTTCAGTAAGGCACGCAAAGCTGCGACTTAATGCAAGGACGATGCCAGTAACCATCAGGCTGCTACCGTTGGCGTATTCCCATGCAGCAGACGAACTTCCGGTATTTGTAAGTACAGCACACAACATCGCCTGGTGACGTAAGTCACAGAGCGAAGCATCGAGAATGTTTATATTCGAGTCGCCCTCGTGCAACGCGGCGAAAGCGAATTGTTTTTCGTTGCGGCTCGTTGGGCGCTGACCGCACTGAAGAAGGGCGGCGGGGACATTCGGAACCGCCGGGGGACTTGAAAAGGAGGCTCATCGCAAATGATGACATCTCGCAATCGACGCCTCGACGGTTTTCACTCTGCAGCTGGCGTTGCTGCGGCATGTTTCTTGCTTGCGGTTCTCTTCGTTCCTGCCGCCGAGGCTGTGCCGAGCTACTCGCGCCAGACGGGATTTCCGTGCAGCTCCTGCCACACGACCCCGCCCGAGTTGACACCTCTCGGCAGAATTTTCAAATTGAGCGGTTACACGCTTTCCGGCACGGGCATGAGCAAAATCGAAAAGAAGCGCCAAGGCAACCAGACGGGCCTCGAACTTCTGGCGACTTTGCCTCTATCGGTGTTCTTTGAAACGTCCTTCACTTCGACAAACAAGGCACAGCCCGGACAGCAAAACGGCAGCTACGAATTCCCTCAAGACGTTTCGCTCTTCATCGCCGGTGAGTGGTCCACCCACGTCGGCAGCTTCGTGCAGTTCACCTACGACGCCCAGGACGACCACTTCTCTTGGGACAACACAGACATTCGCTATGCCAATTCGGGAAAACTGCTAGGTAAGGACCTGCTCTACGGCATCACGATGAACAACAATCCCACAGTCGAAGACCTCTGGAATTCCACCCCGGCTTTCGGTTTTCCGTTCATCTCGAACGATTTCGCGCCCACTCCATCCGCAGCAGCGCTGGTGAACGGAACCTTGGCACAAGATGTCGCGGGAATCGGAGCATACGGGATGTGGGACAATCACTTTTATCTCGCTAGCACGATCTATCGCTCCGACCACATCGGTGCGGCGCAGCCGTTTAATGGCGTCGGATTCCCAATCAACATCCAGGGAGTAGCGCCGTACTGGCGTGCCGCAGTGCAAGACACCATCGGCAACAATTATCTGGAGATTGGCACGTATGGCATGCACGTGAAATCCACTCCCAACGCCGTGACGGCTGCTCTCAGCGGCGGCATAGACAGCTACACGGACGTGGCTGGCGATTTTCAATATGACCGGACCGTGCCACAGTTGAACAACGATGTGATCTCCGTTCGGGGCACTTTTATCCGTGAAAATTCGGCATTGAATGGGACATTCAGTCAATCAGGCGCCGACCTGATCGCGCATCACCTGAACACCACGGAGGCGAACGTCGAATATCACCACGGCAACCGCTACTCCGGCACATTCGGCTGGTTCAACACTACGGGAACCGCCGATGCCACGCTCTTCGGCTCCGGCACAGCGGTAACGGGCAGCGCCGGCGGCAGTCCCAACAGCGACGGCTACCTCCTGAATCTTTCCTGGTGGCCGGCGCAGAATATTGACCTGGCGGCTCAGTACACAGGCTATCTGAAATTCAACGGTGCCAAGACGAATTACGATGGGCTCGGGCGGAACGCATCGGACAACAACACGATTTATCTGCTGGCGCGCTTTGTATTCTGAAGGTGAGGAAGCCAGGGCGCGATGCGTACGACGATCAGCGTCGAAAACTCTAGCGGTCCGCACCGCGTCGCTCGCAAGACGGCTCTGGCGTTTGCAAATGCGTGGGAGTGCGAAACTTCCAAATCGGGAGGCGCTTCGATGAATCGGAACACAACAAAGATCGGTGCGCTGGCGGTTCTTGGCGCGGCGATAGTGGCGCTGGCGCTCAGCACTGGAACAGCGCGCCTGGTTGCGGCGAACTCTCCGGCTCGGCACGAGGCGGCCGCGCCGAACTCGGGCATAAGAGGAAAAGTATTGTTTGCGGGCACGGCTCC
>JASHWB010000455.1 GCA_030044295.1 Candidatus Acidiferrales bacterium | reverse complement strand
GGACGCGTGGTGCGCGTGGATAGGCGAACCGACGATAATCTCGAGAGCACCGGCGTGGCGGCAGTCATCGAGCGCTACGACATTATTCGCGGCGAACCTTCGCACGCCTAGAGTCTAGTCTCAAAACTACAAGCTGGTGGTTCCGGAGAGCTGCGGATCCTGCAGCACCGTGGACAGATGGCTCCCTGCTCCTGTTGGGACAGCGCGCCCTAGCGCCTGGTTTGTCAACGCCTCATGCCTGTGAACTTGGCTTCCCCTTAGTGCCGACCATTTCCATCCACCCGCAGGTGCTTCCGAGCACGAGGCTAGGCGCGCAAGCTTGCCGCGCAGCAGGCCACAGAAAATAAGGGCGTTAGCTGATTGGAGATCGTTCGAAGGCAAGTTCGGCGGCGCAAACCAAGCCCAGCGTTTGGCTGGCGGTGTGCACTGCCATGCAAGAGCTTCCCGGGGGACCGTGTTCGCTCGCAAGACAGCGGACTAAGGAATCTCATGGCATCACCTGCTCCAGCGAAAATTCCAGTACCGGCCCAGCGAGCTGAATTACCGCCCGAGCAGCTGTATTTCGGGCCGTCCGAATCGATGCGAGATGTACGGCGCAAAGTTGACTGTGCCGCGGGACTGAATGTCCCGATCCTCGTTTTGGGCGAGAGCGGCACGGGGAAAGAAGTGCTGGCGCGATACGTCCACGAGCACTCTCCCTGGCGGAATGGACCTTTCATAAAACTAAACTGCGCGGCAATTCCGGGGACGCTGCTCGAAAGCGAGTTATTTGGGTATCAAAAGGGCGCATTTACAGGCGCGAATGCGGCGAAACCCGGCAGGATTGAAGCCGCCCAGGGCGGCACACTCTTTCTTGACGAGATCGCAGAACTGGACGCCAGCTTGCAGGCAAAGCTTCTTCATGTTCTGCAAGACGGCGTTTTCACTCGCATTGGAGACTTCGAGGAAAAGCGGATAGATGCGCGAGTAATCTGCGCGACAAATCGCGATCTGCCGAGGGAAATCGAGTCAGGCCGATTCCGCGCCGACCTCTTCTATCGAATCAATGTAATCAGCGTTCAATTGCCTCCGCTGCGCGAACGTCGCGACGACGTTCCAAAACTAGCGGAATATTTCCGTCAGCGCTTCAATGAGCGATTCCAGCGCGATGTCGCCCCGCTCTCCGAAACGTCTCTTCGGCTATTGCGGGAAAAAGACTGGCGTGGCAACGTTCGCGAACTTGAAAACAGCATCGCCAGATATGTGGTGCTGGGCTCCGAAGACGTGCTTTTGGGCGACAAGCCGGAACGAGCCGCGAAGCCGTCGTTTGCGGCGTCGGCAGACGGCAGCATCCCGCTGAAGCACATTGCCCAACAGGCCACCCGGCAGAAGGAGCAAGAGGTGATACTTAAGGTCCTTCAGGCGAACCATTGGAACCGGCGAAAAACCGCCGAGGCTTTGAAGATCAGCTATCGAGCGCTTCTTTACAAGGTCCGGCAAGCAGGACTGCCCGCCAAACGACTGCGGCACAAGTCCAACTCTCCCATAGTGATAGAGCCCAGCTCAGCTCCAATGGAGTGAAAGAAGGCCGGAATCTCGGCTTTTGAGCGGACGAGCTGTTCCATGGTGGACTAGTACCTGGTTTGAAATCACCCCTTGCTCTCTTTCTTGCCCCCACCCGACAGTTCGGCTAGCCTGATTCCAGGATGGGCAAGAACGGCAAGCATAATTTAAAGGTCTGCCTGCTTTCTCCGCATCCGATGGTTCTTACTGAACTCCATCGCCTGCTGGAAGACTGCGGGTTTCAGATCACTTCAAAGCAGCTTGACTCGATGCTTGCCCCGGATCTGCGGAATCTAGATATACCGCGGGCTTCCCTTTATGTGGTGGACGCTCACGCTGCCCGCCAGGCGACAGGGGTCCTGCTCGGAAATATTCTGGACCGCAATTCCGGCGCTAGGCTGCTGGTGGTCGGCGACCGGCTGAAGGAATCCGAAAGCTACGCGCTGCTCCGCCAAGGCGTCAAGGGCATTCTCACGTACACCGAAGCCCGCGAGCAGTTGCCGCGCGCGCTCCCGCAGGTCGCTTCCGGAGGAATATGGGTTTCGCGCCCGCTCCTTTCGCGTTTCGTGGACTCCATCCTGAATGCGCGGCAGACCCGCCGTTTGGCGCCCGATTCAGCGAGTGATCTGAGCCAGCGCGAGCAGGAAGTCCTGACCGGATTGCTTGAAAACCTCGCCAACAAAGAGCTCGCCCAGAAGATGAAAATATCCGAGCGCACTGTGAAGTTTCACGTGTCGAATTTACTGGCGAAATTCGGAGTGCGCCGACGGGCCGACCTGATCCTTCTCTGTTACCAAAGGCGCGTTCGCGTCTGACGAGCCACGCTCGCCGCGAGCGCTGATTCCCAATCACTCTTGTCTCTGCGCGACCACCGGTTCATAAACGCGACTGCTATAATCTAACCGGACTCGCGCCCTCTTCTCCGCGCTGATCAAATGGCGACATTCTCAATCCAGAACTTTGGCTGCCGCGCCACCGAAGCCGATGCGTCAATGCTGCGGCGCGAGCTTATGGCACGCGGCTTAGCTCTCACAGACGAGCACGCCTCCGCCGATATCGTGATCCTAAACACATGCACGGTGACTGCTGCGGCCGATTTCCAGGCGATCGAGACTGTGCGAAGAATTCACCGAGCCAATCCGGCTGCTCGCATAATCGTGACCGGCTGCTACGCGCAGCGCGCGCCTGAAGAAATCGCTTCGATCGATGGCGTCGCCTGGGTCGTCGGAAACTCGCACCAGTTCGAGATTCCGGGGATCGCTGCGGCTCTGACGTCCAATGCAGACAGTGTGACGCAGGTTCACTCCAGCCATCCACGTTTGACGATAGCCGGTCAGGACGATTTCGTTCCCCTGGTCGAAATCTCGCGCGACGGCATGTCGCTCGCCCACGGGCCGGCAAAAATCCTTACGGGCGATATTCTCGCGCGGCCGACTTTTCACTTGGCGGGGTCTGATTCGCCGGCGGGAGCTATTCGGGAGGACCGAACGCGTCCGATCCTGAAGATCCAGGATGGCTGCAATAACCGCTGTTCTTACTGCGTCATTCCA
>JASHWB010000454.1 GCA_030044295.1 Candidatus Acidiferrales bacterium | reverse complement strand
GTTGCGGCTGAATTAAAGCGAGCGTACGCAAGCGGGGGAATCAAAGGTGTGTTTCGATGGGACATCACGCAGGATGATGACCCTTCAAAGGTGGGATATAACCCCATGGACGTCGCCGAGGATTACGCCCATTTGGGCGACAAGAACAATGCGTTTCTTTGGCTTGAGAAAGCCTACCAGCAGCACGCCGGGAACCTCATATTGCTGAAGGTGCTACCCGACTTTGATAGCCTGCGCTCCGATCCGCGCTACGGCGCGTTGGTGAAGCGCGTTGGGTTGCCGCAGTAGCTGCCGCTTTTATGGCTCGCGTCGCTCAGTGCGCTAGCGGGATATTTCTAACGAGCTTAAGCCAGGGACATCTATAGCGAGTTTTAACGACAGGTCAGGTTCGCTCTTGACATCGAAAGCGCGAACGTCCATGTTAGTTGGCTTTCCTCCGAACGCGCAACGCGGCAGGCCCGGCAGGAAAACGGGAGACGGTAGTTGAAAGTTCGCGTTTGCTTTCACGACAAGTGTTTCGATGGCGCTTCGTCCGCGGCCATTTTTTCGCGCTTTTACCGCGAGCGGATCAATGCGGACGCGGAATTTTTGTACACGGGCATGACGCACAAGGCGTCGCAGCCGTTTGAGGACGGCACTTTCGACGGCGATGAGAACGCGATCGTAGATTTCAAGTATTCGAGCTCGCCGCAATTAACCTGGTGGTTCGATCATCATCAGAGCGCGTTCTTGAAGCCGGAGGACGCGGAGCATTTCCGCGAAGACCGCTCGGGGAAGAAGTTCTACGACCCTTCGTACAAATCGTGCACGAAGTTTTTGGCGACGATCGCGTCGCAGAAATTCGGATTCAACGCCGCGCCGCTCGCGGAACTCGTCAAATGGGGCGATATCATCGATGGCGCGCAGTTTTCTTCGCCGGAAATGGCCGTCGGGCTGGCGGAACCGGCGACGCGAATCGCGCTGGTGATCGAGGCGGCGCCCGATGCGAACATGGCGCCATGCCTGATTCCGGAGCTGGCGACGCGTTCGCTGGCGGATATCGAGCGGCTGCCGATCGTGCAGAAGTACTTGCCGGGGCTGCTGGAGCGGCACAGGCGGTCGATCGATATCATGCGCGAGCGCATGGATTCGCGGGATGGCGTGGTGTATTTCGACGTGACGGATCTCGATCTGGAAGGCTACAACAAATTTATTCCGTACTATTTGTATCCAGACGCGATGTACTCGGTGGGAGTGAGCGCGTCGCCGGTGCGGGTGAAGGTTTCGGTCGGCACGAATCCATGGAAGGAGCCTCCGGCGGGCGTGAATTTAGCCTCGCTATGCGAAAAGCACGGCGGCGGCGGGCACGCGCGCGTGGCGGCGATTTCGCTTGGCCCCGGAGATTTGGTGCGCGCGCGTCAGGTAGCGAAAGAGATTGCCGCAGCGCTGCGGCACCATTAGCCGTTGGCACGCTGCAAATGGACCCGGTAGGGTGTTTTGCCGGCCGGGCGGGCGCGTATCCTCTCGTGTTAAAATAGATTTCCCTTTCGGGCCGCTAGCTCAATGGTAGAGCAGCTGACTCTTAATCAGCGGGTTCCAGGTTCGAGTCCTGGGCGGCTCACCAACCCCTTTTAATTCAACATCTCGCTTCCCGCTGACTGCTGCAAAACAGGGCATTTGCTAACATCTGCTAACAAGTCAGACGCCCGCTCATTCAATGGTGCTCGGAAATCCTCTGGTTCAACGTGTGAGTAAATTTCGAGCGTGGTCTTCACGTCGGAGTGTCCAAGAAGTTCCGAAACCATTTTTGTTGAGTGACGCTGTTTGAGTAATTGCGTTGCTAGAGTATGGCGAAAATCGTGCCAGCCTCCCAACGCGATTCCGAGTTTCCGCACGGCTGGACGGAGGTAGCGATTGCCAGCGTTCTTCGGGTCCAGCGGGGTTCCATTGCGAGACTGAAACACCCACTCGCCGTCCTTACGAAGCGCTGTCATGCGTTCAAGCAAAGCGGACGGAATCGGAATGTAGCGGTCCGATTCCTCCGTTTTTGTCGTACCCTCTCGCCGCTCATAGATGCGACGTTGGACGTGAAGAATTTCGCTGTCGAAATCGGACCACTTGATTCCAACTGCCTCTCCGACGCGAAGCCCCGTCACAGCCAAGAATAAAACGAGTGTTGCATATGGCTCTGGCAGTTCGTTCGCAATCGCTTTGACCTGTTCGGGCTTGAGAACTAACCGCTTCACTTTTTTTCCTGCCAGCGGAAGTTTCACACCCAAACAAGGGTTCTTCGCAATCCAATCGTGTTCGACCGCCCATGAGAGAACTTGGCTGAGAGCTGTGGAGAAGTTTCTCAATTCGCCAGCGGGTCAATCGTGGCCCGGCGGACCGAATCTGAAAGTCGCCCAACAAATTTTCGCCCAGAACCCGGAACTCCTCGAATACGAGGATAAAGTTCAGGCGTTGACGGAAGTGTACGAATACATGAAAGCCAACGGTTTGGTTCAAAAGAATCCTGAAATCGA
>JASHWB010000453.1 GCA_030044295.1 Candidatus Acidiferrales bacterium | reverse complement strand
GGACGCACGCCGTCGCTTGAGGAAGCGTTGCAGCACATCGTGGGCACGATGCAGCCGGTGCAGGCGCGCGTACCGTACGTGCTGCACATCCGGTGAGGGAAATGGCGGCAGCCGTGCGACCCGCACCAAGTCATCTGAATTTCGACCGCTTGCGCGACAATTGAGAAAATTGAAAGTGACGAGTGGTGGCGGTGCGATGCGCTGGAACGCCGGAGTTTCGCTATACTTTTGCAATTAGGATTCATTTGGGGCGCGGTACCCAAGTGGCAAGGGAGAGGTCTGCAAAACCTTCATGCGTGAGTTCGATTCTCACCCGCGCCTCCAATTACCTTACCGACTCAACTGAGTCGGAGCGGTGCTAGCGGGAGAGATCCCTCGCTACGCTCGGGATTTCGCCTCGCGGCTCAGACGCCGCGAAACGGCTCAAGTTCGATTCTCACCCGCGCCTCCAAAAACTTTTTTACCAATTTTGGGGAGCCCCTAGCACGACGAAACATTCCTCCATGTACTTCTGTTACATACTGCGTTGCGCTGACGAATCATCAGCTTGAGATATCCGGCTAGCGGCTAATCGTCCATTCGCTGAATGTACGCTAATGGAGTTGGTCGCGCCGGGCGTTGTTTGGCGACGGAGAGAGGATTGCGTTTGGAGTGTTGTGCCCGAGTGAAGCGGTTCAGGACTTCCTTCGCTTGCGGCGCGGGGATGGCTGGGGCTTCGATTTGGTGACGAATTTGTGAGCCATGCGAAGAAGATCCGTGAGCACGCCGGGAGTGATGCGAGCGAGGCGGACCAGGACCATAGGATAGGGAACATAATGATCGGTAACGTAGTACACGCCGGGCGCTTCGGCGAGCAGGTGGGCGCGATCATTGATATCGACGCGAACCGCGAGCGAGCCGGGCTCGGCGGAACGGTTCACGGGAGTGCAGGCGAGAAGTTTGCCGTTAACTTTGAATGCGCGAGCGCCATAGGCCGAGGATTCCTCGACGCCCGGAAGTTCGAGTGCGAGCTTTCGTACAACGTCGAAATCGACGGAGAGTTTTTTCATGGGAATTTTGCGAGGAGCTTATCTCCCGGGCGGGCGATTGTCACGCCGGATGTCGAAACGGCCCGAAAACAGATCGCCGGCCGGATGTAACCCAGTGGCGAGCGAGTCGCGGGCTACTGGGTGCGCAAGGGTTTACTGCGGCGCGCGATTGCCTCCGGAGCGTTTTGCCGAACGGTCGAGGTGCGGCATAATGTTAGGGTTTAGCGCGAGTGCGAGGACAGAGTGTAGGGAGATGTTTCCAAAGCACATTTTCCGTTCACAGGAATTGAAGGGCGCGGGCGTCATTCAACGGGCGCGGAGGCTGGCCGTGTGGCTATGCGCGGCGCTGGCGCTTGCGATGGCGATCCCTGGGAGTGCGAGCGCTAAAACGGGAAATCCCGGTGCGGCGGCGAATGCGACGCCAACCATGCTGTCAGCGGCAGGCGGCGCTCCATTTGCGATCGCGGATTTCGACGGAGATCAGCAGCCAGACCTGGCGCGGGTGCAAGCCGGGCGAAGCAATTCTTACCAGACGCAATACTGGATTCAACTGCAACTGACGCGGGCCGGCCGGCAACTGATCGGGATCGTAGCTCCGATTGGCGGATTGCACGTCACGGCGTCGGATGTGAACGGCGACCACGCGATCGACCTGGTGTTGAGCACGAAGTGGCTCGACCGGCCAGTGGCGATCCTGCTGAATGACGGGCATGGGCGGTTTACGGCCGAGAAGCCGAGCGCGTTTCCGCGAGCGTTCCGACAGGCAACGGGCGAACGGCTTTCGCATAGACAGCATCCGCGCGGCACGGTCAGTGCGGCGCAATCACGGCCGAGCGTAGATGTCGGAGCTGAGTCTGCTCAGGCGGTACCTCGGGCGCGCGCTCGCGTGCATTCGAATTCGGCAATTCTGGTTTCGTCTTCTCACCTCTTGAAGCAAGGCAGAGCGCCTCCTTCACTCCTCTAAGCTTTCGTTAAGCGAAGGGCCGCAACGAAATTCAACGCGGCTTTTATTCAACCGTAAGACAACGGGCAGAAAACGCTACCTCTCGCACCTTGCGCGGGGATGTGTACGTTCATCGAGACACGGAGTTTGCGAAATGAGATCGAGAGCAGCTCGATTGGGGCTGTGGAAATTTTTGCCAGCGGCAGGATGCGCCGTCCTTTTGGGGGCGAGCGGAATGCATGCACAGACGACCACACCGTTGACGTGGGCGCAGGTTCAACAACGCTTCGAGCAGAACAATCCAACGCTGCAAGCGGGAGAGACTGGGATCGGCGAATTTCGTGCAGAAGAGATCAGCGCGCATCTGCGGCCAAATCCGGAACTAACTCTTTCGGAAGACGGGACGCAGATCGCACCCAATAAAGGGGTGTGGACGCCGCTTGCCGGCACGTTCGAGGTCGCGCAAGTCAGCTACTTACACGAACGCGATCACAAGCGGGAGTTGCGCCTGAAGAGCGCACAGGCGGGAACGGCAATCGCCATTTCGGATCAAGCCGATTTGCAAAGGACGCTGCTTTTCAATTTGCGGACGGCATTCGTCGATACGCTTGAAGCAAAGGCGGTGCTGCAACTCGCGCAGGACAATCTCGCTTACTGGGATCGCGTGCTCGGCATCAGCCGCGACCGTCTTCGGGTGGGCGATATTTCCGGACTGGACTTGGACCGGCTGGAGTTGCAGCGGGTGCAGTTCGAGTCCGACCTACAAACCTCGGAAGTGAATTTGCGCACAGCGAAAATTCAATTGCTGGAGCTGCTGAACGAGCGAACGCCGGTGGACCAATTCGATGTGACCGGGCCGTTCGATTCCACAGACCAACTGCCGTCGCTCGATGACGTTCGAAACATGGCGCTGGCAAACCGGCCGGACCTGCGTGCGGCGCTGCAATCGGTGGAACAGGCGCAGGTGAACCACCGGCTGGCGATTGCCGATGGATCGACCGACCCGACGTTCAGCGCGTGGTACACGCACAACGCGTCCACGAACAACCTAAATACGACGGAACTGCAAACGCTCGGAATCAGCGTCAACGTGCCGCTGCGTATTTTCGATCGCAATCAGGGAGAAAAGTTGCGTACACAACTGGACATCACAAAAAACCAGCAGCTTCTGGATGCCACGAGAGCGCAGGTTTTCGGAGACGTGGATTCCTCGTATGCGGAAGTGACTAGCGATGTGGCGCTGCTGGGTCCGTACAAGCAGACATATCTGGCACAGGCCGATCGGGTGCGCGAGACGGTGCGGCTATCGTACGAACGCGGGTCGGCGTCGCTATTGGATTTTCTGAGCGCGGAAAGCGATTACCGAAACATCCGGTTGAGCTACCTAAATCTGATTGGGTCGTACTTGACGGCCGCGGCGCAGTTGAACATGGCGGTGGGCCGGGAGGTTTTGCAATGAAGTGGAAAGTCGCGAAGTTGTCAGCGGCGGGAATCTTGTCCGTGAGTTTGGCGATTCTG
>JASHWB010000452.1 GCA_030044295.1 Candidatus Acidiferrales bacterium | reverse complement strand
ATTTCCGTCCACGATTCCTGTCAGCGGAATGGCGTTTCCCGACGGCGTCGAGAACCAGTAGATCCCGGCAGCAGTCAGAAATACGACCGCCAGCAGAATGACAAATTTTCGGCCGCTCATCGCCGCCCGCTCCTTTCGCGCGACAACCCATGATCGAGAAAATCCAGCACCGCTCGTTTGCGCTCCTCGACGGCTGCCGCTGACAGCAAATCCCGTCCCATCACCCGGCTCATGATTGGCGCTGCTGCGAAATACGACGTCACCATGCCCAGCGTGACAAACACAATCTGATCTGGATCGACCTGTCGAAACTCGCCAGCCTCGACTGCTTTTTCAACCGCAATCGCTAACTGCCGATGCAACGGCCGAAAATGCTCCCGCACCATCCAGTCGAACTTCGCGCTCGCTTCCATGGCTTCGCGCTGCACCAGCCGCGGGTAGTTCGGATGCGTCGCCAGAAACTCGAAATAGCCAATCACGTAACGGAAAAATTGCTCTCTCGCCGAAAGATCCTTGCCCGGCGAACCCAGCACTCTCACCCGCAACTGGCGAAATAGATTCTCCAGCACCGCCCGATGCAGGCTGCGCTTGTTGCCGTAGTAGTAGTAGAGCATCGCCTTGTTGGCGTGCGCCGCCGCAGCGATCTCCTCCGTGCGCGCACCCGCCAGTCCGCGCGCGGCGAAGTGCTGCTCCGCCGCTGCTAGTATTCGCCGCGCTGTCGCGGGATCCTCGACTTTTCTACGTCCCCTTGGCATCGCTTATTTCACACACCCAGCCGAACCATGTATTCATCCGGGTAGCGCGCGCCCACGGCTGCCCCGCGCGGGGCCACCTCGTCAATCCGCCGCAAATCTTCCGGCGTCAGCTTCACCTGCAGCGCCTTAAGATTCTGCTCGAGGTACGCCCGCCGCTTCGTTCCAGGGATGGGCACCACGTCCGGGCCCTGGGCCAGCACCCACGCCAGCGCCAATTGCGCAGGGGTGCAGTTCTTCTCGGCTGCGATCCGCTCGATTCGCTCGACAAGCTGCAAGTTCTTATCGAAGTTCTCGCCCTGGAACCGCGGCGAAACCCGTCGGAAATCCTTCGGACCAAATTCGCCGGTGTTCTTCACCGTGCCAGTCAGTATCCCGCGACCCAACGGACTGTACGGCACCAGCCCGATCCCGAGGTCTCGGCACGTTTCCAGGATTTCTCCCTCCGGATCGCGCGTCCAAATCGAATATTCACTTTGCAGCGCGGTGATCGGATACGTCGCGTGAGCGCGCCGAACCGTCTTGGCGCCAGCTTCGGAAAGCCCGAGATAACGTACCTTGCCCTGCTCGATCAGCCGCCCCATGGCGCCCACCGTGTCCTCGATCGGCACGTTCGTGTCGACGCGATGCAAGTAGTACAGATCAATTGTCGAAATCTTGAGCCGCCTCAGGCTCGCCTCGCACGCCTCTTGGACGTACTCCGGTTTTCCGTTCACACCGAGGAATCGCCCGTCTGGATTGCGCATATTGCCGAACTTCGTAGCCAGCACTACTTCATTGCGGCGCCTCACCAATACTTTCGCCAGTAGGTCTTCGTTCGCACCGCCTCCGTACATGTCGGCCGTATCCAAGAGCGTGATGCCCCGATCGATCGCAAGGTTGATCGTGGCGAGCGATTCCTGCTCGTCGGCGGGCCCGTACGACTGCGACATTCCCATGCACCCGAGCCCCATGGCCGAAACGACGAGCGAGCTTTTACCAAGGCGGCGATATTGCATAGCGTTCCTCCGGAAGCGACCAGCTGTATTTAACTAACCGGTTAGTTTATTCAGGGCGAGTGACGCTGTCAAGCTCGGTTTAAGCCTCCCATAGGAATCTAGCCTTCGAGGGCGCCGCCCGCTCCCGCAGGCAGCTCGATGGAGTACTTCGTGCGGGCCTTCTCGGCATGCAGTTCCAGCGCCAGCTCAATCAACCGATCAATCAATTTGGGATATGCCAGCCCCGACGCTTCCCACATCTTCGGATACATGCTGATCGACGTGAATCCCGGAATGGTGTTCAGCTCGTTCACAAAAATCTTTCCCGTCTTTCGCTCCAGGAAGAAATCGCAGCGCGCCATGCCCGTGCCGTCGATTGCCCGGAATGCTCGCACCGCATAATCCTGAATCGTGGACACTTGCTTCTTCGTCAGTGGCGAAGGAATTACGAGCTCGGTTCCCTGCTCTAGATATTTCGCCTTGTAATCGTAATATTCGCGGTGCGGCACGATTTCGCCCGGAATCGATGCGCGTACTTCGTCGTTGCCCAACACTGAAACCTCGATCTCTCGCGCATTCACCGCGCGCTCCACGAGAATCTTCAGTGCGAAGTCACCCGCCAACTCGAGCGCCGCCGGCAATTCCGCCGACGACTTCACCCGCGTCATACCCACCGACGATCCGCCCGTCGCCGGCTTCACGAACAGCGGAAACCGAAACTCCTTCTTGATCGCCTGCAACACTTTGTTTCGCTGCTTTTGCCACTCGCATCGATGGAAGGCCAGGAATGGCACGACTGGCAGTCCTGCCTGCTCGAAAAGCCGCTTCTGCACATCCTTATCCAGTCCGACCGCCGATCCCAGAACGCCCGCGCCGACGTACGGCAATCCCGCAAGCTCCAGCAAGCCCTGCACCGTCCCGTCCTCGCCAAACGTCCCGTGCAGCACCGGGAAAATTACATCCACGGAAACGCTTGGACGTCCCGCGCCCGGCGACAGCGGCACCAGCGCCGCAGCCGTTGGATCGGGCGGCAGCGAAACGCGCTCTCCGGATTTCAACACTTCCGGCAGCATCTTTTGCGCGCCCGTGCCCACCAGCCATCGACCATCCTTCGTAATTCCAATCGGCACGACTTCGTATTTCTCCGTATCAAGCGCCCGAATCACCGACGCCGCTGACGCCAGCGACACTTCATGCTCCCCCGAACGCCCGCCGAAAATTACTCCCACGCGCAACCGCTTTTGAGAATTCATCCCCCTACCCTTTTTCTCCGCCGCTGGCGCCGCAAACCGAACTCACAAAATCTTTTTGCCCAATCCTGATAGCACCAGCTCCACCCCCAGCGTCGCCGTCGTGTTGTGCAGGTCGATCACCGGATTGATCTCCACCAGCTCGAACGACACCATCGACCGGCTGTCTGCGATCATCTCCATCGCCAGATGAGCCTCGCGGTACGTCACCCCGCCGCGCACCGGCGTTCCCACTCCGGGCGCGTCCGATGGATCGACGAAGTCCATATCCAGGCTAACCGCCACTCCGGCCGTGTCGTCGCCCGCAAACCGCAGGGCTTCGGCCATCACATCGCGCATGCCGCGCTCGTCGATGTCCCGCATCGTGAAGACATGGACGCCTGACTCTTTCATCAGCCGCCGCTCTTTCGAGTCCAGATCCCGCACGCCCACCACCGACACATTGCGCGGCTCGACCATCGGCTTCACGCCCGCCAGCTCCGTCAATTCCGGAGGCCCATAGCCCATAATGGAGGCCAGCGGCATCCCGTGTACGTTCCCCGACGGCGAGCTTTCCGGCGTGTTCATATCGCCGTGCGCGTCGAGCCAGATCATGCCAACGCGCTTCGATTGCTTGTGAAAATACGCCGCGGCTCCTGCCGTCGTGCCCATCGCGATCGAATGGTCCCCTCCCAGTACCAGCGGCAGCAGGTCGGCTTCGAGCGTCTTCCGCACCGTCTCGGCCAATCCTTTGCATGCCTCTGCGATCTCATCGAGGTATTTGGCGTTCTTCTCGCCATAGTGCTGCTCTTCCGGCTGGGGGACCGCGACGTTGCCGATGTCTTCCACCTGCCGCCCAAGCTGTTTCAGCCGCGCCTGCAGTCCGC
>JASHWB010000451.1 GCA_030044295.1 Candidatus Acidiferrales bacterium | reverse complement strand
GCCAATCGCAGCAAGGACAATCGCAGGCGAGCTCGCAGCAGTCGCGCGGCCAATCGCCCAATCAATCGCAAGCTTCGGGCGATCCTCGCATCCAGCGCGCCATCGATTCGTTGCGCGAAGCCACGGACGCTCTGAATCGCGCCGCGTCTCAGCAACAAAGCGCCGCGGACGCCCGCCGCGCTGCGGATCGCCTTCGCGATGCCTCCCAAGCGCTCGGCGCGCTCCAAAGCCAGCAGGATTCCGGACGCATGGGGCAGATGGCCAGCCAGGCCGATCAGCTCGCGAACGACCAGCAGCAGCAATCCGACCGCCTGCGGCAAATTCTGCAACGGAGCGGCGCCGGCGAGGGTAACTCACAGGAAGACGAACAGAGCTTGTGGCAGCAAGCGCAGCAGCTTGCGACGGATCGCCAGAAGTTAGCCGACGGGGTGGCGCAGCTCGAGCAGCAAATGCGCAGCGCCTCCCGCGAAATGGCCGGGACGCAGCATGACGCCGCTTCGAAGCTGCGCGACGCGCTCGGCAATCTCGACCAGTCCGATCTGCAGACGCGCCTGCAGCGCAGCGCCGATTGGCTCCGCCGGGGCTATGCGCCCGACCCTAATGCCGAGCCGGAAATCGCCACCGATCTTCGGCGCCTCGCGGATGGAATTCGCTCTGCCCAGCAAGCGCTCGGGCCGGAGCAAGCGCCCAATCAGGGCTCGCAGTCCGCTCTCGACAATCTCGACCACCTGCGGGACCAGATGCAGTCGCTCACGCGCGCGCTCGGCTCTCGCTCCGGCAACCAGAGCGGCAATCAGAATGGCAATCCCAACGGCAACAACGGCGAGGGCGCGCAGTCGGCCCAGAACGGCCGCTCCGGGCAATTCGGCCCCGGCGCAGCCGACCGCTACGGCAATCGCATCGGCGGGCGCAATGGCGTCGATGATGACGGTTACCGGCAGGGCTACGCTCCCGGCCAATGGCGCGGCGGGAATAACGGCAACTGGTACATCGACACGGGCAACAATTCGAACGCTCCGGGGCCAGCCGTCCACCCCGACACCACGATCAACACCACCGATCCCGAGCGCACGTTCCAGCAGACCGTCAGCACGCTCGATCAATTGGACCAGAACGTCCAGAGCGATCCGGAAATCGACCGCCAGGTGAAGCAGCTCGAAGCCGAAATGCAGCGCCTCGATCCTCGCCGATTCCCCGGCAATCCCGCGCTCCTCGAACAGCTCCATGGCCAAGTTCTCTCGGAGGTTGACCAGCTCGAACTCCAGATCCGGCGAAAATCCGACGACCAGCAATCGCAAATCCGCGCGAGCGCGCCCATGACCGTCCCGCCCGGCTACCAGGACGCTGTCGCCGACTACTTCCGCCGCCTCAGCAATACGTCCAACACGTCGTCTAGCAAGTAGCGTGCGGCATGAACCTCCAGAGGTGGCTCACACGAGTGGGACGATGGCTGACGCGCGGCTATCGTCACGAATTCGAAGTAGTCCAGTCATTCACGGCCAGATCGGCCATTTCGAACGAAGAGCGGGAATTCAGACCGGGTCAAAGGCTGATCTGCGATGCACCCGATGCTCCGACGGTGACGCTTGAGACGGGCGGTGCGTTCTTTTTCGCCGACCGCTCTGTTTTCGAGGCAAATTGCAAAGCTATTCAGCCGACTACCATGGGGCCCTAGGCGAGCGCCGCAACCCGCGTCCCATCAATAGCCTCGTAATTAGCCCTGCAATAGCGCTGCACCCTGTCTGCCTAGGCAAGGATCTAGCCAGTGGGAGCACACATGACACTGGCCTACGAAGTCTTCGCACCATTCGATCCGCAGCGCTTCTAGCCCGGGAGCGCCGATCTCCCGATCGGCGGCATTCTTCGCGATCGCGGCTCCCTGTTCCACAAGGCGCGCCCGCGCCGCCAACGATCCGCTAACGTCTGCTCGCCACAGAAGTCAAACAGCGGGAGTTTCCTGTTCGAGAGGGCGCGATATCGCCCTGGCAAGGGAGGTTCGAGATGAAAAAGCTCCTGATTCTTACCGCTGTGGTTTTACTAGCCACCGCTCCGGTTTGGGCGCCGTCCGCAAAAGCTCAGACCGGCAACTTGACGGACGTCTGCGCCGTACCGGCGCACTTTGACATCGGAAGTCTCGATATGTCCGGGGGCCGGGGTCGCGCCCACACGTTCGCATACCAGCCGGGTTCCTTCTTTGGGGATATCTCCGTGAGGCAAGCTTCGCCCGAAAATGGCTCTACGAGCCTCTCCGTCAGGGGCAACGGCTACGTGATGGTTCAGTGCGGCCACCTGTTCATCACTCACCTTCGCTGCAGGAAAGGCGTCGGTGGCATCTCATGCTACCAGCCCACCGGCAGCGGTCACTAACGGTCAATCAGACTTCGCAAACCGCCCAGCGGACGAAAAACTCGCACCAAGCAGGAGCAAGCGCACAATTCTGCCTTGAAAGCCCTTCGCGGCTGCTCTCCGTGCTGCACCAGGTCGGCGGAAGTACTATTGACGGAGCCTCTTACACGTACGATGCTGCTGGAAATCGGACTTCCGAAACCGCTTTGCCATCCAACGTGACTTCGAGCTACAGCTACGATCCGGCGTATCAGTTGACGCAGGTGATGCAGGGTTCGACAAAGACCGAGGCCTATACCTACGACCCCGTGGGAAACCGCACTTACCAACCTGGCGCTCCCTACACCTACAACAGCTCCAACGAGATGCTCTCGCGCGAGGGTGCTCCGTACACCTACGACGCCAACGGCAACACGCTCAGCCACACAAGCGGAAGCAACGTCACTACCTACACATGGGACTTTGAAAACCGGCTGACCGGCGTCACGCTGCCCTCCTCGGAGGGAACCGTCAGCTATCAATACGACCCGTTCGGTCGCAGAATCTACAGCGGCAATCCAAGCGGCACCACCATCTACGTCTACGACGGCGACAACATCGCCGAGGAGCTGAATGCGACAGGCGCGGTGCAGGAGCGCTACACGTACGGGCATCTCGCAACGGGGTTCCAGAGGCTAACTGACTGGCCGCGTGGACCGCAATCCGCCAACGATCATCGCGTAAAACCACTCTGAGGCGTTGGACCGTGGGGCCTTTGGTAACATCTGAGCGAAATGCACGTGTCCGCTTGCATCGCTACCCAGTGCGTGATACACGAAATGGGAATTTAGCCACCGGAAACTGGAGCACGCCATGAGTTCTCCCAGAGAAGCAGCCCACGCGGCCCAGCAGGCAAGTTCAGCGGCACCGGCCAGCGAGTCAACCCACGACTATCGCAAGGGCGAATCGCGCGTCGGACGCTGGAGCATCGGCGACGTGCGGGTGACGAGCGTCATGGAATCAGCGGAAGCGATTCCGTGGTCGCCGCAGTACCCACCGGAAACCGCCGATCACTGGAAGAAGTATGACTGGCTCGTGCCGCGCTACGTCACGCCCACTGGTCAGATCATCATGGCCGTACAGGCGTTCGTGCTCGAAGCCGACGGACGGCGGATCGTCGTGGACACGTGCGTCGGCAACGAAAAAGCGCGGGAAATTCCGCACTGCTCCGGTTTACAGACCGCTTTTCTGGAAGATTTGTCTTCGGCGGGTTTTGCGCCGGAGACGATCGATACCGTCCTGTGCACTCACCTGCACTTCGATCACGTGGGCTGGAACACTCGCCTGGTGAATGGGCGCTGGGAGCCGACTTTTCCCAAGGCGCGATATTTGTTCGGGCGGCGCGAATGGGAATATTGCGAAACGCTGCTGCGGGAGAAAACGCTCGACGTGCGGCACATTCTCGATTCGATTCAGCCGGTACTCGACGCCGGGCTGGCTGAGTTTGTTGAAACCAACCATCGCCTGTCCGACGAAATGTGGCTCGAGCCATCGCATGGCCACACGCCGGGGCATGTGAGCCTGCATATTTCGTCACGCGGGCAGGAGGCTATCGTCACTGGCGATGTGTTCCACAACCCGATCCAGATTGCTGAGCCGGAAATATGTTCGATGATGTGCGTCGATAAGGAAATGTCGCGCAATACGCGTCGGCAAGTGATTTCGCGTCATGGTGATACGGCAACGCGTCTGATCGCCGTCCATTTCAATGATCCAGTAGGACGGATCGTCCGCGATACCAATAATTGGCGCTTCTCCCCCGAGTAGCACTGGTCGCGCTTCACCGGAAATCGTCCGAGCAAAACCCGCACGCTTCGCGCGGATGAAACAGCGCGAAAGGAAGCGCGCTTCGGCGTGCCCTTGT
>JASHWB010000450.1 GCA_030044295.1 Candidatus Acidiferrales bacterium | reverse complement strand
TCCTACGTGTTTTCAAGCCGCCCGTAATATAGGTGCGTGGCGTATTCAACGCGCACGTGGCCGCTTTCATGGTGCGCGTCGAAAACATGACGTAACTCCGCGAGCATCGGCGCATGATTTGGATGCGTTGCCGGCGGCGAATACGATGAACTAAGTAGGCGCCCGCGCAACCCTTCGAAGTCGAAAATCTGTTCGTTGGAGAATGTGCGCTCGCGGAATTTACCGGGCGCAAAGAAGTCCGCCATGCGTTGGTCTTCGGGATACTGGGCCGAAACCTGACCGTAGTCGTCCGAGTATTTTCGGAGCAACTCTTCGTAGGCGCGCAGAAACGCAGACGTCTCGACGCGGCGCTCGTTCCACACCACGGCGACAGTGCCTCCCGGACGCAGAATGCGCGCGAATTCTTTTCTCGCAGCCTGTGGATCAAACCAATGAAACGCCTGGCCGACGGCGACGAAATCGACGCGGGCGTTCGGGAGCGTTGTGGCTTCGGCCGACGCGGCGAGGCTATGGAATCTCGAGTAATTTTGCAGAAACCGCTCGCAGGCCGCGCGCATTTCGGCGTTTGGCTCGACGCCGTAAACGGTATTTCCGTTTTCAAGGAATAGCCGCGAGAGCAAGCCAGTGCCGGAACCGATATCGGCGACCGTGGAAGAGGGAGTTAGGTCGCACTCGCTGCGCAGTGGGTCCAGAATGCCAGGCGGGTATCCAGGACGGTAGCGGACGTAATCCGCCACGCGGGATGAGAAGCGCTGTTTGGAATCGGTCGTGACCATCCGGTGGACGCGACCCATTATAGCGTCTGGGGCCAGATAGGCGCTCGACACGAATAGCGATTGATGACTATATTATATGACCATGGTAAACTGAAGTAGTCAGGAGGCGGATTCGATGGCAGGGAGCAAAAAGAAATCCGTGGCACTGGAAGAGGTCGCCATTTCCGAATTCAAGGCGAAATGCCTTTCGCTGCTGGATCAAGTGAACAAGACAAAGAAGCCGCTGCGCGTGACGCGTCGGGGAAAGCCAATTGCGGACGTGGTGCCGCCGGCTGAAAAAACTACCGACCGTGATTGGATCGGCTCGATGGCCGACACGATGAGGATTACCGGCGATATCGTGTCACCGGTGATCGATCTCGACGAGATCGAGGCGATGCGCGATTGAAACTTCTGCTGGATACACACATTTGGCTATGGAGCCTCGGCGAACCGGAGAAACTCTCGCAGCGCATCCTGAGGGAATTAAGGAACGCCGAGAACGAATTGTGGTTGTCACCGATCAGCACGTGGGAAGCGTTCGTACTGCACGCCAAGGGCCGAATATATCTCGATGAAGACCTTCCGAAGTGGATGGCCGAGGCGACTTCGCGCTTTCGCGAAGCGCTGCTGACACATGAGATCGCGCTGGCCGCGCATCAATTGGCATTTCCGCATCAGGATCCCGCCGACCGATTTCTGGCAGCGACCGCGGAAGTGCTCGGGCTGACCCTGGTGACCGCGGACGAGCGATTGCTCGGCTTGGGAAAAATCGCTACCCTGGCGAATCGCTGACGTTCACGTACCCTTGTTGAACATCGACGGTGGGTTATAGCGCTGTTCGAGCTGTTCGCGGAAGCTTTTCGGCGGCTTGCGTTCAAACACATACGCGAACGATAGAATGAACGATACCGCACTCAATGCAACGTCCAGCATCCAGTGGTGGTTACTGGGGGGCGATCGAAAGTGCTCGACGGCTTCCTGCGTACTGATCCCAGCCAAGAAGGCCATTAGAATTCCGATAATCGAGCTTAGAAATCGCCGGTGAGTTCCCCTATGACTTTCCCAAACCTGCCACAGCACGGCTGCAAGCGCCGCGGCACAGATGCCAACCGACACCCAATTGGGACCCTTGAAGATCACTCCAACCGAAAGCGCGTCAAGGAACATAGCGACTCCCACCGGAGGCCTTACGTCAAAAGATATCATGCCTTGGTAGCGGCGGGAGTTGCGTGACGGTCACGGGAATTGGCGCAGGAAGCGGACGTCGTTCTGGAAGAGCAGCGGCAATTCGGTGACGCCGTACTTCATCATGGCCAAGCGGTCGATGCCCATGCCGAAGGCGAAGCCGGAATGCTTCGCAGCATCGTAGCCATTTTTCACGAACCCGTACACCGCCGGATTCACCATGCCTGCGCCGAACAGCTCGATCCAGCCAGAAAACTTGCAAATGCGGCAACCGCTGCCTCCGCAGACGTGGCAGGTTGCGTCCACTTCGGCGGAAGGCTCGGTGAACGGAAAATAGCTGGGGCGCAAGCGCGTCTTGGCCTTGGGGCCCAAAAACTCGTGCACGAAATATTCCACCGTTCCCTTGAAATCACAGAAAGTGATGTCCGTATCGACGGCGAGACCCTCGATCTGGTGGAACATGTAGCCGTGCGTCGCGTCGGGATTATCGCGACGATAGACTTTTCCGGGAACGATGATGCGCACCGGTGGCGGCTGCTTTTCCATGGTGCGAATCTGCATCGGCGACGTGTGCGTGCGCAGCAGATGCGCCTCGCGTACGCCTTCGATATAGAAGGTGTCCATGTTGTCGCGCGCCGGATGATGCTCGGGAATGTTGAGGGCCTCGAAATTGTAGTAGGGCTTCTCGATCTCCGGCCCTTCCACGACGCTGAAGCCGATCGACACGAAAATGCGCACCAGTTCTTCGTAGGT
>JASHWB010000449.1 GCA_030044295.1 Candidatus Acidiferrales bacterium | reverse complement strand
GTATTCAACTTCGGCCCGGCTGAAATCGACGTGTTCGAGAAATTCGACGGCCTCTTCAAGACCAGCAGCGACAAGGTAGTTCCGATGAGGCGGTAGATGGCGCGCGAAGAGTTCAAAAGTGGCGCGCCCGTCAAAGCCGGTCTGGAAATAGCCGGCCGCCATGGTCAGTTCGTAGAGATCGGTTAGAAGGCCCGAATGTTCACGCATGCGATTGATTTTCGCGCGAAGATTTGCGAGGGAACCTACGTGGTGCGACGACAGCGCAATCGCCCAAAGTGACAGTCACGATAAAGACAAAACCCCCAGCGCTTCCCGTCGTAGTCCCCGAAGCGCGGTGCGCTTTCGGGTAACAGCGTCCTGCCAGACGGGACGCCGGGGGTTTCGCCGCCAAATCTTGCGCCGTACCGGGTTACTTCAGAACCGCGTCCTTGAAAGCCTTCGCCGCGCGCAGGCGAACCACGGTCTTGGCCTTGATCTTAATGGCTTCGCCCGTGGCCGGATTGCGTCCCATGCGCGCCTTGCGGTGCGCCTTCACCGCGCGGCCGATGCCGGGAATCACAAATTTGCCAGAGCCCTTGGCCTCTTTCACTGCGAGCTTGAACAATTCGTCGAAGAAGCCCGCGACCTGCTTCTTGGATACCGGCTTTTCGGGTGTGCTGACCTTGTCGGCCAAATGCGCAATGATCTTGGATTTGCTCAACGGAGCTGCCATCGAATTTTATTCCCTCCTCAGTTTTCCAGCTAAAACGCCCGATTTTACGGGCTGCCGCGGTGCACTATAGCCGTCTGCCGGAGCGAACGCAAGCGAAAAAGGCGGAAAAAGCCCGAAAAATGGGGCTTTTCACGAGGCGTACCGTTTTGGACCGCTAGGCCGCCAGTGACTGATAGAAGAGCGCCACGGACTTGATGCCACCGAAGTAGTTGTCGAGCAGGATGTGCTCGTCTGGCGCATGAGCGTTTTCGTTGGGCAGGCCGAAACCCAGGAGCACGCAGGGGACTTTGAACGTATCGTGCATTTGCGTGACAAACGGGATCGAGCCGCCTTCCCGGATGAATACTGCTTTCTTGCCGAATCCCTGCTCCAGCGAATGAATGGCTTTCTGGAAAATCGGATTCGTATAAGGAGCGACCCAGGGTTTGCCGGTACTTAGGACCTGGAAATCGCATTTCACTGATTTGGGAAGTAGCTCTCGGACGTGGCGTTCGACGAGCTTGGCGATTTTCGCAGGATCCTGGTTGGGAACGAGACGCGTGGAAAGCTTCGCGTAAGCCTTCGATGGGATGACGGTTTTGGCGCCTTCGCCTGTGTATCCGCCCCACATGCCGTTGACCTCCATCGTCGGCCGCGTCCAGAGTTGCTCGACAATCGTGAAGCCCTTTTCGCCACAGAGCGCCGGAGCGCCAACCGTTTTTCGAAATTCCTTTTCCTTCCATGGAAGTCCGTTAAGCGCCTTGCGTTCGGCGCGAGAGAGTTGGGCGACATCCTTGTAGAAGTCCGGTACGGTGACGCGAAAATTCTTGTCGTGAAGTTTGGCAACCATCTCGGAGAGGATCGTCAACGGATTAGGCACCGCGCCACCAAAGACGCCGGAGTGAAGGTCCTGCGCGGGACCGGTGATTTCGACCTGGTAATAGTTCAGCCCTCGCAGGCCGTAGGTGATGGAGGGGACGCCTTTCGCGAGCATGGCTGTATCGGAAACGATCAGCGCGTCCGATTTGAGCCGGTTGCGATTCTTCGTCATGAAGTCCCAGAGATTCACGCTGCCCACTTCCTCCTCGCCTTCGACGATCACCTTGACGTTGATCGGGAGGACGCCGGTGGCACTCTTGAGCGCTTCAAGAGCTTTGAGGTGAATATGCACCTGGCCCTTATCGTCGGCCGTGCCGCGGCCGAAGAGGTTTCCATCGCGCACGGTGGGCTCGAAAGCAGGGCTGGTCCAGAGGGCAAGCGGCTCGGCTGGCTGGACGTCATAGTGACCGTAGAACAGGACCGTGGGCTTGCTAGGCGCGAGGAGCGATTCACCATACACCACGGGATGCATTTTGGTGGGCGAGATTTCGACGTTTTCGAGGCCCGCAGCCCGGAGTTTTTCGGCTACCCAGTGCGCGGCGCGTTCGATGTCTTTCTTATGCTCGCTTTGTGTGCTGACGCTGGGAATGCGCAGAAATTCTTTCAATTCGTTGAGGTGCTCTTCCCGTTTGGAGTCGATGTAACCGATCAAGTCCATGGCCAGGTTCTCCCGCCCTTAGGCGCAAATTGAAGTGCAATATGAATGCAGATGAAAAGCGCGACTTGGTGCGATATAAGCGCAGGAGAGCCCGCAATACTGCGGGCTGGCTCAGCCGCGCTGCCAAGTTGATACTACGGGATCGGCCGATGTTACAGCAAAGTTTTTGGCAACTGCTTCTTTAGGCACGCAGGCACGCGCTTCGATTGACTCCCCGAGCCGGCCATTCGACCATAGCACCATGGCAGCGTCGGACGTACAGACCAGTAGTACCCGCCGCAGTTCGCGCGTGTTCACGCGCATACCCGTGCGTGCGCAGGGTAAGAATCACCAGGGCCGGAACTTCAAACAGAACAGCCAGACGATTGTGATCAATGCGCACGGCGGGCTGCTATACCTGCAGGAAGAGGTCACCATCGGCTCGGAACTTGTTCTAGTGAACCCAGCGACCGAGGAAGAGCAAGATTGCCGAGTGGTTTATATCGGAGATACTTCCGATAAAGGCACGCGTGTGGGGGTGGAATTCCTCTCGCCGAGTCCGCATTTCTGGGGCATCGAATTTGCGCAGCAAGACTGGATCTCGCGGGCACCGTCCGACAGGCCGCAATAAAGCTCACCAAAGCTGGTAAGCTGCTGGAATCCTCGCGCAGGATGGAGCCCAAACGGGGACCGCGGAGGCGTTGTTGCATTACCCGCCCAATTCAGGCATAAAACTCCCGTTTTTCAAGTGAGGGAACTGCTGCGACGCGTTGGCGCGCGGCTCGAGATGTGCTCCGGAGGAGGGTGGCATGATCCGTCCTGCGAAGGTATCAATCCTATTGTTTCCGGCGATCTTCGTTTTTGTCCTGGCCAGCGGGGTTCGGGCGCAGGCGCCAACGGAACCTTGTGGAAATCTGACGAGCCTGCAGATCCCCGAAACCACCATCACGAAGAGCGACCCTGTGGCCGCGAAGCCGAAACCCACTGCTGCGCCTGCAGGTCCGGCATACGCGATGAATCTGGTGGACGTGGCCATGCCTTCCTACTGTCTGGCGAGCGGCGAGATCGACCGGCACACCGGTCCGGACGGAAAGTCCTATTCGATTGGCTTCGCGCTGGCGCTTCCAGATAAGTGGAATGGGCGGTTTCTATTTCAGGGCGGCGGGGGCATGGATGGCGTGGTCCGCCCTCCGCTCGGCACGCAGGCCGCAGGCGACGAGCCGGCGCTCGCGCGAGGCTTTGCCGTTGTGAGTATGGATTCCGGGCACGAAGCTTCGATGTTCGATTTGTCGTTTAATCGCGATCAGGAATCGAGTCTGGATTTTGCGTATCTCGCGTTGGGCAAGGTGACGACCGTAGCGAAAGAGATGATCGCGAAATATTACGGCGAGCCGGCTAAGCATTCATATTTCGTGGGCTGCTCTACTGGCGGACGGCAGGCCATGCTGGCGACGCAGCGGTACCCGCATCAATTCGACGGTGTAGTCTCTGGCGACCCTGCGATGCGCACTGGATACTCAGGAATCGCAAACGCATGGAATGCGGCGCTTTTCAACCAGATCGCTCCGAAGAACGCACAAGGTCAGCCGATCTCAGGCGAGGCCTTTTCGGAGAGCGACAAGAAACTGCTGACCAACTCGATTTTGACCGAATGTGACGCACTGGACGGGCTCAAGGATGGCATGATCTTTA
>JASHWB010000448.1 GCA_030044295.1 Candidatus Acidiferrales bacterium | reverse complement strand
ACTGGCTGGATTGGCTAGCGGACTGCCCGCCGGATTGGCCAGACGAGCCGCCTTGTCCCTGCTGTTGCGCTTGCTGTAGCTGCTGCAATTGCTCCTGAAGCTGCTGCGCGTTGCGCCGCAGCATCTCCTCCTGCCAGCGCTGCTCGAAGGACTGGCCGTTGGTGCGCTGCTGGTTCACGAGGTCTTGCTGGCGGCGAGCGAGCGCGTCGAGCTTGCGAAGCGCATCATCGATGGCTTGCTGACGCTGGCTGGCGGAAGAGCCGGCGGTCTGCGCCGTCTCATACTGATTCTTCTGCGTGTCGAGCTCCAGATCGAAGAGGCTGGCGAGATCGCGGCCAGCGCCGCCTCCACCGGCAGCGCCCGCCTGGTTTCCGAAGGCGACTTGAATCTGGCGGAAGGTGGCCTCGGCTTGCAGGAGATGCTCGAGAGCTTTCTGCTCGTTGGGCAGGGCCTTCTGCCACTCCATCTTGCCGAGACTTTTGCCAGCCGGGTCCATAGCTTGCGCGGCGGCGGACATGTCGCTCTGGAAGCTGCTGAACGTCTGGTTCTGCTGGTTCAGATCGCGCAAACCGAGGCGGCCGGCAAGGGCGATGGCTTGGTCGCGAAGCTTGGATTGCACTTCGGAGAGGAATCTTCCGGTTTCGGCGGCCGCTTGCGGCGAGAGATTTTTCTCGCCGGCCTGTTTCCACGTTTCGGCAATGATTTCTTTTTCGCGCTCGGAAATGTCGTTCTGGCCGCCCATTCCGCCGCCTCCGCCGCCACCCGCTTGCTGCGACTGCGAGAACTCGCGTTCAAAGGGATCGACCTGGACGAAATAGATATCCGTATGCGCGTCGGTACGAGCGTCCTTCGCCGTGGCGTAGTAGCTGATGATGTCGCCTGGAACGAGCTTTAGATTTTCGAGAGCGATGGTAGTAGAGCCATCCGCTTGCTTGGCGGCCTTCTGCTGAAGAAGATCGACGGTCTGCTCCGCGCCGCCGTTCACGGAGTAATGCAATGCCACGTTGCTGAGGCCGAACGGATCATCGGCATGCACGCCGATCGTCACTTCCTCGATCGGGCTGGCGCGATAATCGCGAGTGGGCCGGGAGATAGCGACGTCAGGAGGGTTCGCTTTATTCGCCTCGATGAAGAAATCTTCGGAGAGGCGCACCGGGATTCCCTGGCTGATTGCGGCGATGTGATACGAGCCGTCCTTTTGAATCGCGATCGAGCCGCTATAAAGATTGCCCTGGCCGCCGGAAAGTTGAATTTGCTGGCCATTGTCGAGGATCAGCACGCCATCGCGCATGGGCCGGTCGGTGCGGATTTCGAGGTTCGCGGTGGTGCCTTCGATGGCGCGGAGATCGCCGCCGTGCGGATCGACGGCTGGTTTCATGCCGGTCCACGAAGGATAGTTGTACGTCACACGGATCTGCTTGATGCCGGGAAGATCGACCACTCGAAGATGGTAGTGGCGGGAATCAACGGAGCCTGCTTCGACGTAGTATTCGACTCCTTCAGGCAAACCGGCGAAGGTGAATTGGAAGCCGGAGCCGCCGGGCTGGGGCAGCATCCGCAGTTCATTCCATTTCGACGCGCTATTGAAACGCGCGAACAGACGGACTTCGGCGGGTTGAAAGCCAATGGTCTGCGCGGTGACCAACTCGTCGGTATTGCGGCGGACGGAAGCGTCGCCGGGTGCGACTTTGATGTTGTAGAACGGCGCGAGGCCCGCGGTCGAGCCGCGCCAGAGCATCGCGGCACCGTAGCCGATGAATCCGGGCGCGGCGACGATCAGCCACACGAGAACGGCCAAGGCAGCCCCGCCGAGGCCGCACGAGACGAGCAGAGCGCGGCCGGTAAAGAGTTTTCCAGGTTCAGAGGAACGAGTCAGAGGCAGCGTATCGGCGGCGAGCAGTTCGATGAACGGTTCGCGTTGGGCGTCGCGTTCGGCGAAGGTGACAAGGCGCTGCTTGAAATCCGGGAATGCAGATTCAGCCGACGCCGCGGCGCGACGACGATTGAGGCGCAACAGCGGCAGAGCGACGGCAAACGTGACGGCGTAAACGAGCGCACAGATCAAAAGGAACCGGGCGCTGATGATGCTCCAGGAAGCGAAGGCAAAAAGGTTGGCGAGGAGAACGAGGATTACCGTGACAGAGAGCGCCACGGAGGCCAGAATCGCGGCTCCTCGAACGGCGGCGCCGAGCCGGAGGCGGCGCTCGACCTGAACGATGTAGGAGTTGAGCTGATCGCGCGCGCTCATCATTCCTCCCGCCGGATTCCCAGGTGCAGGTTGGCGACCCAGGATTCCACGACCGCCGTGAACAACACCAACAGCATAACGTACCACCAGAGAGAATGGGGTTCGAATTTTTGGGTTGCCTGAGCGGCTGCGGGCGCGACGTTTGCGGCGACGGCAGCGTTGTTGCGATTGGGCTTACCGGCCCAGAGCGAAAGAGCGTCGGGAGATATGACAGCGAGATCGGACTCGCGGCGATCGGCGTTGACGCCGACCACGTCCTGGCGGCCGTTGGCCAGGCGAAGCTCGTAGAATCCGCCGTCATTCAATTGATACGTTTGCGCGGTGGTGGCTTCCTGCAGCGAAAGCGGACGGCGGCCGGCTGGGTCGACGACTTCGACGCTGACAGCGCGTTCCTTGGCGGTGCGCAGTTGCAGATAGGAGCCGACGAGCTGCGAGCCTGCGGGCCGCTCGGAGCCGGAAAGATAAAACGCCGTCTGTTCGACGAATGGGACGAAATCGGGACGGAGCGGGAAATCGTTGGTGAGATTGTCGAGGCCGGAAGTCAACAGCAGCACGCGTCCTTCGCCGTCTTTCTTATCGAGCAGAAGAGGCGTGCCGTCGGTGAGGCGCGCGGCGACTTGCGAGCCGGAGGCGTCCACGTTCACGGCGAAATAGAATTTCGCGCCAGACCAACGATCGGCCTTGGCGATGGATGGATGCGAGGGATCGGTATCGCCGACGGTGAGAAATCCGGCGGGATCGTTCGAGTAGTAGTGCGCGTCGAGGACATTCGCTCCGAAAAGCGGGATGCGAGGGGTACGTCCGACATTCGTGCCTGCCGCGATCAACACGCCGCCTCCGCCGCGAACGTAGCGGGCAAGATCGTTCTCGAACGAGGATGGGAGAGCAACCACATCCGAGAGGACGATGAACGAATACCTGGACGGCTGAACGCTGGAGGCTTGATCCGCGGAGACGCTTTCCATCTTGAATGCCGATTCGGCGGACGCAGCCAGCGCGTCGCCGAAGTAGATGGGAGAACGCCGGTCAGAAGCATCGTGCAAGAACAGGACCTGCAGGGGATCGGAGCGCTCGACAGCGAAATAGCTCGTGTCGTCGGCTGGAAGCGCGTCAGCCGAGTCGATGCGTACCTCGCAGCGGCTGAAGCCGTAAGGAACGTTCAGCGAGGCGAATTCGACGTTGGCGCGGCCATTTGCGGGGACCTGCACTTTCTGCGTGGCAATGGTTTTCCCGTTTACTTCGAGCGAGACGCTGCGCGTGGCGGCGGGAGTTTGGTAACCAGCGATCACGGCCTGGACGCGGGCTTTTTTCACGTCCCAGACCTGCCCGGGCGCATTGACGCTCTCGACAGCCCAATTCGGGACGGTGGAACTCACAACTGGGTGAAGCGTCAGAGAAACCTTTGCCGGCAGTGCCAGCTCGGAAAAGTTAGCGGGCATTTCGGACTTTTGCATGTCGCTGAAGAAATGCAGATCAATCGGGCCCTGGACGCTGTCGCTGAACGAGCGCAGGCCACGCGCGAGGTCGCCGAAATTGCCGCGCGAGTCGGTTGGCTGGATGGCGGAAACGGCGGCTTCGAGCGCACGAGGGTCATCGGTGGGCTGCGACATGGCTTCGAGTCCAGAGCCAAGAGCAAACACCTGCGCGCGTTCCGATGGCGACCGCGAGGAGAGGATGGATAACGCTTCACGTTTGGCGTCGGCCAGTCGCGAGCCGGCGCGCATGCTGAAGGAATTGTCGATCACCAAGGCGAGAAGTTTGTTCGTCGTCACCCCAGTGGCTGGGCGGCTGATGAAGGGGTCCGCGAAAGCGAGTATCAGCAGGGCCAGCAGAGCAAGCCGCAACGCCAGGAGAACGAGGTAGCGCAGGCGGCGGTGGCGGATGGAGCTTTGCGTCCGCGGCTCGAAAAACATCAGCGAGCTGAACGGCTGCGGATTCGACGTGTGGCGGCGCAGTAGATGCAAATACAGCGGAATGGCGAGCGCCGCGGCGCCGGCAAAGAACCATGGCGCGAGGAAGCCCATCAGTTGCGCTCCTGGCGAATGGTGAGGTATTCGGCGAGGGCGCCATCGAGCGGCCGGTCGGTGCGCAGCAGGAAATAATCCATTCCGACACCGCGAGCGCGCGAGCGAAGTTCCTCGATATGCGCGCCGATTTTCTGCTGGTAATCGTTGTGCGCATATTCCGGCGTCACTTCCATGCGCTGGCTGGTTTCCGAGTCGACCAGAACCACGGGCTCGCCAAGCTGCGGCTGGAGTTCGCGAGGATCGAGCACGTGGAAAAGGACCACTTCATTGCCGTGGAAGCGCAGCGGTTCGACCGTGCGGACGACATTCTCCGGAGGCTCGAAAAAGTCGGAAAGGATCAGCACCAAGCCGCGGCGGCGCAGAAATTGCTGGAAATGGTGAAGCGGCTTGGCGAAATCCGTGCGAGCGCGGGGCTCGGCCTGTTCCAGGCCGGAGAGGAGGCGATGGAGCTGGCTGTGCCGAGTGGACGGGCGAATGTAATTGCGAACTTCGTCGTCGAACACGATCAAGCCGGCGGCATCGCGCTGATTCTGAATGGCCAGGTAGAAAAGGGAAGCGGCCACGAAGCGCGCGTAATCAATTTTATTGACCGAGTGCGAGGAGTAGTTCATCGAACTGCTGGCGTCGAGCAGAATGGTGAGCAGGGAATTGGTCTCGCCGCGATAGCGCTTTAGATAAGCGCGCTCGGTGCGGGCGAAAACGTTCCAATCGACGTGGCGGAGGTCGTCGCCCGGAGAATAGGCGCGATATTCGGCAAATTCCTGGCTGAAACCGAAATCGGGCGAGCGGTGCAGGCCCGCGACAAATCCATCGACGACCGTCTTGGCGATCAGGTCGAGATTCGAAATGCGCGCGAGCACCGCGGGATCGAGAAAACGTTGCACGGTCAGGCTCCCGTTGGCGGCGGCATCGCCGAGAGCAAGTTCCGCAAGATCTGGTCCGAATCGATGCGGTCGGATTCGGCGTGGAAATTGAGAAGCACGCGATGACGAAGAACGGGAATCGCGAGCGCGGTGATGTCTTCGTATGCCACATGATAACGGTGGTGGGCCAGCGCACGCGCTTTGGCGGCAAGGACGATGTACTGCGCGGCGCGGACGCTCGCTCCGTAATTGACGTACTTTTTGATGAAATCTGGAGCGATGCCGCTATTGTGGCGCGTGGCTCGGACGAGATTAACGACATACGTGGCGAGCGATTCCGCGATGGGCACCATGCGCACGAGCTGCTGGAAATCGAGAATTTCCGCAGCAGACGTGACGGCCGAAACCTGGGCCACGCGCGTGGTTGTGGTGAGATCGACGACTTTTATCTCATCTGCGGCGCTTAAGTAGTCCAGGACAATATTGAACAGGAACCGGTCGAGCTGCGCTTCGGGCAGCGGATAGGTGCCTTCAAGCTCGATCGGGTTCTGCGTGGCGAGAACGAAGAACGGCGACGGCAAAATGTAATTGTTGCCGCGAACCGTGCAGGAAAGTTCCTGCATCGCTTCGAGCAGCGCCGACTGCGTTTTGGGCGGAGTGCGGTTCACTTCGTCAGCAAGA
>JASHWB010000447.1 GCA_030044295.1 Candidatus Acidiferrales bacterium | reverse complement strand
GGAGGCGGAGTTGCGCGCGGCGTTTGCGAAGGGCTGGGAGATCGAGACGCTGGAGCTGGCTGGGTTCGAGACGCGTCCTGACGCGAGGCAAGGGATGTTCGCGGGAGAAGATCCGCGCGCGTGGTTTTTGGTGGCGCGAAGGACGAAGCAGGAGAGCGATTCGCAGACATTATCGTGTGTGAGCGAAAAACATGATTTGGACCAAAGTCAACTGGGCTTGGGCATCCCGGATCGAGCTGAAAAGACGCTACTTGTGGGCGAAGCGGTGAACGCCTGGGCGCATGGCGAGGGAATCGAAATCGGAGAGCGGAACGGCCGCGGTAATGTACGTTTGCGAGATGCGGTCCTGCCAGGTGAAGCAGTCCTCGTCCCAAAAAGCCCAAATGAATCCAAGCAGCAGCGTGGCGCCGGAGAGCAAGTAGCCAAAGCTGCGCCAGAGGAGCTGGCGCGTATCGGGCAGGCTGCCGTCGAGACGGACGACGGCGAGGCCGCGAAGCTGCATGCCGGGCGTCGAACCGGCGAGCACGGTGAACAGCGAGACGTAAAACCCATAGAAGAAATAGGCGGCGAGGGCGTACACAACGACGTCCGTTTTCGCGGCGGTGATTTCTCCGCCCAGAGAGCGGAACAGGCCAAGAAACCCGGCGCAGGTGAAGGCGAGAAAGATGGCGTCGAGCGACCCGGCCCATCCTCGTTCGGCAAGCGATGCCACGGGGACGAGCGCCGTTTGGGGATGGGCGCGATCGTCGGGCGCAGCGGAGAAATCGAGTTCTGGCTGGATGCGAATCTCGACGCGTTCAGGTTGGCGCTGGCGCTCCGCCAGGCGCGCCCGGGCTTCGGCCTTGGCCTGTGCAGCAAGGCGTTCGCTGCGTTCAGCCTCCACGGCGGCTTCAGCCGCCGCGGCAGCGTCCTCTTCGGACACGTGAAACGGCAGCCCGGACTGCGGATCGTCGCGGCGCAGATGGCCGCGACGGGCGCGGTACTGCTCGAGGCGGCGCGAAACTTCGTCGCGCCAGTCAGGTTCGACGGACTCGGTACGCTCCAGCGCCGGGGCGGCAGCGACTGCGGCAGCTGTGCCACGCGAAGTGGCGGCTACGTGCGCCGCGCGTGCGGCGTTTGCGGCCGCAGGCCTGGACGAACGCGCAGCAGCGCCTCTTGGTTCAGGGACAGATCCGAGGAAGCTGTTTTTTTCGGAAGCTTCGGCGGAGCAGAACGAGCACGAGTCCGTGTCGTCGAGCAGTAGAGCGCCACACTTCGGGCAGATACGTATCACTGGTCCGTTTTGCGCTGCGGAAGTTCCAGTGAGGAACGCGAGAATCATAGCACGCGCGCAGGGCCAGCGATATCGCGCAGGGCGAGATACGGTGTGGAAATGTGGCGTAACGGGCACCGGGCGAAGGCCCGCGAACCAGTTCAGGAAAACCCTCGGCTCGCGACTGGCTCTAAAGGAAGCTTCCAGTTTCCCCCGTTAGTCAGGACTCGACCAACTACGAACTAAGCTATGCAAACTGTAGCGCTAAGCTGAACTCGTGTTAGTTGCGCCGGACCTTCACAGTGACGACAGGAAAGCAACCAATTGTGCCTTCTCCTCGTCGGTCAAGCCAATCTGAAAGCGCTGATCGTAGAAGTTCACGACATCCCTCAGATTGCGGGCGGCGCCGTTGTGAAAATACGGAGCGCGCGCGGCGAGGCCGCGAAGAATCGGGCCCTTGGTGCGGTTGATATCGCCGCACTGGCCCGAAATCAGCGCTTTACCTGGATCGGTCGTATAGATCAGGTAAGGGGAAGTGTCGCCCGCCGACGCGAACGGATTGGGGCAGCCGGTAATTTCGTAAATAGGAACGTCCGGCAGAGTGAGCTGCGAGAGTGCGTTGTTGATCGAAGGATCGGTTTCCGCGACCGGATCGTGCACCGTGCCGATGTCGAGAGGCACCGGCAACGAATGATTGCCAACGTTTGGCGCGTCGTGGCACGTGGTGCACGTTCCCTGAAATGCGGGCACCGGCAGCGACGTGCCGAGAGCGGCGGCAACGGCAGGATTGTCGTTCAGGCCCCGCACGTTCGAGATCGTCAGCGGATGCGAATTGAAGATGGCCTCGCCGGCAGCGATGGCTTGCCGTGCTTTCTCCACCCTCGTCGGCACCCCGAAACCGGTAGTCGCCTTGGCCCAGGGATTGAAGATCGTGAATACGTCTGGATTGAACGGAGCGCCCGAGGGATCTTGCCCCAGCGTGTCATTGATGCCTGGGTGATACGCCTGTTGCGAAAGATAGACCGGTGCGCCCTGCGCGCCGGCGTCGGTAAGAGGGCCAGCATTGAAGTCGAAGGCCTGCGCGCTGAACAAACCCAACTCGAAATTCGCCATCGCGGTTTGCTGCGCGTCCGTCGGCGGAACGGATGCCTGCGCGTGCCCGGTTGTGGCGTCCATTGCTTGGTGCTTCAGATCGGTCAGCAGATTAGCTTGAAACGTAGCCGGATTGTTTAGCGGCGCAACAGTCTCGCGGCCGTCGGCCATCACGGAACTTAGGAAGACCAGGTTGGTAGCCGGAAGCGGCCGGCGGTAAACGGAGACGGTCTGCGCGCCGGAAACCGGATCAGTGACAATGGCGCATCCATACGGATCATGAATCGCCCGAATTTGGAACTGCGCGTTGGCAGGCACTTGCAGTGCGATGCGGATTAAGCCATGGCCGATCAGCAAGCTGTGCGCGGCTGGATCTCCCGGCGCAGCGTTGGGGCAATTCGCACCGTCGACATCCGCGAAGAGCGGGTCGTGGCCATCGGTGGCGGCGAAGACCAGTTGCGCGTGCTGCGCACTCAGGCCCATGGCGTTTTCAGCGACGTGGCAAGTGCCACACGTCCGGCCATTCGTGCCCAGGCTTTGAAAAAAGGGTCCCGTCTCGTCAATCCCGCCGCCTTTTGCACTGTACGTCTGTGATGCCCCTTTCGGATTCGGGAAAAACACGCCGTTGGGAATGAACGAAAGCAGTCTTCCAAGCGGTCCCTGCTGTCCGAGCGCTCCCTGGAACGCCATCAAGATCGCACCAACCACGAGCGCCCCCAGGATCACCCCGCGTCGGTACCTGGCTGTTCCGAAATTCGAGTAACGGGCAATACCGCGAAATCGCTGGGCTAGGTTTCGCATAAAAAGCCACTCCGTCCTCTCTGCGCGAAAGCGCCTCCGCAGAGCGGTTCTATCTATGTAATCGGAATCCAGAGGCAAAATACGACATCGCGCTTAAAAGTGGCGCGATGTCGCCGGAGCACGGGGGCATTACGGGCGGCGCTTCGTAGAGGATGTGCGAGGAACTTTTCGGCAAACAGGTTCTGTGTAGTGAATCGGAGTCCCGGGACAAAAAACGACAGCAAACAACTGAAACCTTTTCTCTAACGTGGGAGCGAACTACGAAGCTAGGGTACCTCCCGCGAGAGGCGGGCTCTCCAGCGGCATGGCTAATCGGCTCCCCGCAACGCAGCTTGCTTCTTAGCGTGGGCAACGAGCACAGCAAAGCGAGGATCAGCGTGGAGCGGCTTGAAGTTAGGGTCGTCCTCAATCTCCAAATCGACTCGCAGGTGCAATCCGTGGTCGATCGCGTCTCGGATCATCGAAAGGGCCTCATCGGGTTTTCCGCGCCGCACCAGGAGGGCGGCGAAATCGTATTTGGTTTGGGCAGTTTCGGGTTGATCGGGACCAAGGACACGTGCTTCCAAATCCAGGGTTCGGCGGAATAGCTTCTCGGACTGATCGTATTTGCCCAGCTCCATTTGAATGCCAGCCAAATTGCTCATAGAACTTATTGTTCCGAGATGCTCAAATCCGAAGACGCGCACCTCGTTTTGCAGATCCTCTTGTTCGAGCGCCTCGGCCTCTGTTAACTTGCCGTCGAGGGCCAGAGCCACCGACAGGTTATCCATAGCCAGAAATGTATCGTCCGCGTTCGGCCCCAGGCGCCGCTTCGTGCCTTCGAGAACCTCGCGATCCAGCCTTACCGCTTCCGTGCCGCTACCCTTCACGGAGAGTATGCTGGCAAGCTGTCCCATTGCACCAAGGGTGTCAGGGTGGTCGGGTCCGAGGATGCGACGGTCCCGGTCGAGTAATTTCCGCTCAAGGCGTTCCGCCTCTTCAAGGCGACCTTGTTGGAACAGGGCCCACACGAGGTCCTTCGTGGCATTTAGTGTTTCCGGGTTGTCTGCCCCCGCACTCAAGGTTCCGATTTTGATGCTTTGCTCGAACAGCGACTGCGCCTGAGACTGGATGCCCAGCATCATGTAGGCCCTTCCCATTACGTGCATCATTTGTGCCTGGAGTACTGGATCCTTGGAAAGCCCTGTTTGGATGTCTCTAGAACCTTTGTCGAGAAGTTCGCGCGCCGTAACGGCGTTGCCCACTCTTTCGCTGGGATTCGAAACTTTGAAAATTCCTGTCATAAAGTTCGCAATGCGGTCGGCGCGGTCGCGCTCGCGCGTGATGCGCCGCAGCTCAATGGTTTGAATTGCGGAAAATCCCGCTAAGAGGAGCACCAGGCCCGCTGCTACGCTGACGCCCACTCGGTGGCGGCGAACGTATTTGCGCAAACGGTACGAAATGGCGTCTGGACGGGCACTGATTGGCTCATGGCCCAGGTAGCGGCGCAGATCATCCGCAAATGCCGTTACCGAAAAATAGCGTTCCCCTGGATTTTTCTTAAGGGCCTTTCCAACAATCAGGTCCAGGTCGCCGCGCAGGGCTCGGCGGAGCTTTTCTGGCGAAGTGCCACGTTTGCTCGCCGCTTCCTCATCTCGTGCGTCCACCGCGTCCGAAATCCGAGGCGGTTCCATTTCAACGATGGCTTTTACGAGCTCAGCGGTCGATTGACTTGCCGTGCCTGCAGGGTGGCGTCCTGCCAAAAGCACGTAGAGCAGAACACCAAGCGCATAGACATCGGTGCCCGTCGTAATCTGTCTGCCCGAAAGTTGCTCAGGCGCGGCAAAGCGGAGAGTCAACGCCGCTCCGGCTTCCAATGTGACCAGAGTCGCTTCCGCCGGTGTTTCCGTATCAGCAAGCAGCTTGGCGATACCGAAATCGAGCAGTTTCACTTGCCCATCGTTTCGAACCAGAACGTTGGAGGGCTTGAGGTCGCGATGGACAATAAGCTGCGCGTGCGCCGCTGCCACGGCATCCAACACGTCGAGGAAAAGGCGCAACCGTATGTCTACCGTCAGTGCGCGCCGATCGCAATACTCATCAATCGGCTGCCCTTCGACGTATTCGAGGACCAGATACGGCTCGCCGCCCGGTGTCACGCCGGCGTCAACCAGCTCGGCGATATGGGAATGCGCGAGCTGACCCAGAATTTTTCCTTCACGCGCGAACCGCTCGGCAGCGCCGCGCGATCCGAACGCAAACCGCAGAAATTTCACTGCGACCTTCCGGTCGAAACGACCGTCGTTGCGTTCGCCGAGCCAGACGCTGCCCATGCCGCCTTCCCCGATGGGTGAGAGCAGCGTGTATGGCCCCACGCTCTGGCCCTTGCGCGCCTCCGCCGCCGCTTCTCCCGGCGAGATCGGCGAACGCTCTAGAAATTGTTCCTCGGCGGCTTCGCTGTGTTCCTTCAGCAGGTCTTGGATAAACCCCGCCAGCTCCGGGCGGCTTATACGGAAAGAGTCGAGCCATGCCGCACGCTCTTCGGCCGAAAGCTCAAGTGCTCGGTCCAGGTACGGACTCAGCTCCTTCCAGAGATGGGGATTGACGGAAGGCATGCGTCAAATCTCCAGATCGGGACGAAGCGCGCGATGCAGATACGTGCGTGCCTTTTCCCATTCCCGCTGCACCGTGCGTTCTGAAACGTCCCGCATCGCGGCCATTTCCGCGAAGGTGAATCCGCAGAAAAACTTCAAGTCCACAACTCGGGCGAGTTCCGGTTCCACCTTGGCCAGTTCGTCGAGAGCCGCGCTCAGCTCGGCCAGCGGCACGCCATCCGCTGTGTCTGCGACATCACTTTCAAGCGAAGTGATTTCGAACCCGCCGCCACGCTTCAAGGCCTGGCGGTTGCGCGCGTAATCCACGATTAGCCCGCGCATGACGCACGCCGCGTAGCCAAGAAATCGCGCTTCGTCCGGGAATGCAGCCGCATCCTTCGCTGCCATTTCGATATAGGCTTCGTGCAGCAGAGTGGTGGTGTTCAGCGTGAGCGGATACGCTTGCCGGTTCAGTTGTCGCTCGGCGACGCGGTGCAGTTCATCATAGAGCGCGGCGAACAGGACACTCGAAGCAGCCGCATCGCCGCGCTCGGCGGCCTCGATAAGTGCGGCTAGACTAGGCGCGCTCCCCACGGCGGTCCTCTCAACAGGCGATATCCCTGGGACCAATCGGTCAAAAATCGTGTTGCCGGATTTTAGCGCAAATCTCGGCGAGGAGAGCGAATTCGTGAGGTACGTTTAGGGAGGTGGCGGCGGACCCAGCCCTCAATTGTTGCCGCCCGGTGTTTGCTCCCAACGCGAACGAAATAGGGGGCGGAGCGTCTTCGCCTGCGATCGCTTTGTTCCGGTTCGGCGTTGCGGCTGCGAAAGACGCGTGCTAGGCTCGCCATTTGACTCCGCGATTTTGTGACCCTTTCCAGGCGACGCCCAACGCCGGTTCCGGCAGTTCCAGCCGCAAAACGCGACTTACCCATGCAATTCCGACGCTTACTTGGGCGACCGAGCTAGCGAGTCTGCTCCAAATCATGCGGCAGTAGTACTGCCTTCGCGCGGCTTTCTAAATTAGGAACAAGCCAGCGAAACGCGATTGTTGCCGAAAGTCCGCCGAGGAGTTGCGCACAAATGAACCAAGGCGCGTCCACTGGCCGGATGCCCGCGAATGTGTTGCTCAGGCATCTGGCAATGGTCACGGCGGGATTCGCAAATGACGTGGATGCAGTGAACCAATATGCAGCCGTGATGTACGCTCCGACCGCGAAGCTTACGAACGGCGAGCGGAAGCGGGTGCATCCCCAAATTACCGCCAGCAGGCCGAACGTGGCGATGAACTCGCTGAGGAATTGCGCCGGTCCGCTGCGGGCGTGCCGCGAAATGGAGATCAGCGGGAGTGAAAACATCGCGTTAGCGGCAAGCGTTCCGACAACTCCGCCAACGAATTGCGCGGAAATGTACGCGGCCGCTTCGGGCCACGAGATGCCGTGCTCGATCGCGTCGCACAGAGACACAACCGGATTCAAATGCGCGCCGGAAATCGGCCCGAATGCCAGGATTAGAGCGACGAGCGCCGCGCCGGTGGCAACGGTATTGGCGAGCAGCGCGAGCGCAGCATTTCCACCAGCAAGCCGCTCGGCCATGATGCCGGATCCCACGACGGCGGCGACCAGAAATCCAGTTCCCAGAAATTCAGCGACCGCGCGGGCGGGCAGAGTGGTCTTCATTCGCGACCGATGCGATCAACTTCCCGTTTGATAGCGAGCTTATCGAGGCTCGCGAGAGGCAGGCACAGAAAGAGGCTGATGCGACGTTCAAGGGTCATGAACGCATCGCGGAAGGCTTTTTCGATCTGTTCGGGAGTTCCCGCGACTGCGGCCGGGTCGGCCACGCCCCAGTGCGCGGTCATTGGCTGGCCGGGCCAAACGGGGCATATCTCCTTCGCGGCGTTGTCGCAGACGGTGAAGACGAAATCCATTGTGGGCGCGCCTGGTTTGGCGAATTCGTCCCAGTTCTTACTTCGAAGCCGCTCCGTGGGCAGGCGGGCGCGCTCAAGCTGCCGAAGCGCCTCGGGGCGAATGACTCCTGATGGATGGCTGCCAGCACTGTAGACAGTGAAATTTGACCGCCCTTTGGCGTTCATGATGGCCTCGGCCATGATGGAACGAGCGGAATTCCCCGTGCACAGGAAGAGGACGTTGTAACGCGATTTCATGGTGCAACCGGCTTGCTTGCACGGATGAATGCACTCATGAATTTGCCATCTACGTGCGGAGCGATGGCGTCCACATCGATGCCTTCTGCCGAAAGGATGTCGCGAGCATCTTCGGCGCGGTAAACCCGGGTTGGCTCGATCTCGATCTGCTCGAAGCCGGCTCTGGTGAGCTTGCCGCGATATTCAACGTCTTCCAATGCTCCAGCCACGCATCCGACCCACAGGAGCACGCTTCGGCGCACCGCCGCGTCAACCTCTCCGCGGGTAACGACGTCGGAAACGGCGAACCGGCCGCCCGGCTTTAACACGCGGAATGCTTCGCGCAGCACCTGATCCTTGTCGGCGGAAAGGTTGATCACGCAATTCGAGATAATGACGTCCACTGAGCTATCGGGCAGAGGGATGTGCTCGATCTCGCCCTTCAGGAACTCCACATTCTCAGCGCCCGCTTTGCGTTTGTTCTCGTTTGCCAGAGCGAGCATCTCATCGGTCATATCGAGACCGTAGACTTTGCCGCTCAGGCCGACCCTCTTAGCGGAAAGGAGCACGTCAATTCCGCCGCCTGATCCCAGGTCGAGCACGGTTTCTCCCGGATTCAGGCTTGCTAGCGCTGTCGGGTTTCCGCATCCCAACGACGCCAGAACGGCTTCTTCCGGCAGTTGTCCACTCTGGGAAGCGTCATAGAAATTGGAAGTGATCGGGTCGCAGCACTTTCCAACGGCAGGCGCAGCCCCGCAACATGAGCTTCCTCCGGCGGTGACCCGAAGCGCCGCCTGCCCATATTTCTCCCTAACGACCTGCTTGATATCCGTGGCATCCATTCGCGGTCTCCTACCTGCAAAGCTGCACGATGTCTCGTGGCTTAAGCGCTTT
>JASHWB010000446.1 GCA_030044295.1 Candidatus Acidiferrales bacterium | reverse complement strand
CCGCTTGGGCGATGCAGGCGATATCCGGGCGGTCGTTGACGATCAGACGCGCGCCGTACGGTTCGAGGCACGTCAGCAGGACGCGCGTTTGTGCGCATACGACGGCAGCGGAAGAGTTTTTGAGCCGAAGCTGAATCAGACGCACGCCTGCAGCGGCAAGCTGCCGAGCGAATTGGCTGATTCGATCCTCTGGGAGCGTCGAATCGATGATGGGGTAGATGGAGGGAAACAATCCACGCCTCACACCGTCATGCGTTACTTCGATTCAACCGGAAACATATGTTCGAGCGTGTGCGTGTTGAAGTTACCGGAGACGAAATCCGGGTGCGCGATGATGCGCTTGTGGAGAGGGATCGTCGTCTGAATGCCCTCGACGACGAACCCGTCGAGCGCGCGATGCATACGCGCGATTGCTTCCGTGCGGTCGTCACCGTAGGCGATGAGTTTGGCCACCAGCGAGTCGTAGTAGGGCGGTACAACGGCATCGGCGTAAGCGGCGGTGTCCACGCGCACACCTGGGCCGCCGGGCACACGAAAGGCGGTGATACGTCCGGGAGAGGGCGTGAATTTCACAGGATCCTCGGCGTTAATGCGGCATTCGATGGCGTGGCCGTGAAATTTTACGGATGGGACGACATCCTTCATGCGCTCTCCGGCCGCGAGCCGAATTTGCGACTTCACCAGATCGACGCCAGTGACCATTTCGGTTACCGGGTGCTCCACCTGAATGCGCGCGTTCATCTCGATGAAATAGAGATCACCTGAGGCGTCGCGCAAGAACTCTACCGTTCCGGCGCTGGAGTAGCCGACTCTCTTGAGAGCCGCGACGACTTTGCCGCCAAGTGTCTCGCGCGTCGTGCGATCGACCACCGTCGATGGAGACTCCTCCAGGACCTTTTGGTGGCGGCGCTGGAGCGAGCACTCGCGCTCGCCGAGGTGAATCACGTTGCCGTGGCGGTCGCCCAAAACTTGAAACTCGATGTGGCGGGGACTCTCGATCAGCTTCTCAAAATAGACGTTGGGACTGCCAAAGGCCTTTTCAGATTCGGAGCGGGCGGTGTGAAACGCGGGCAACAATTCCTTTTGGGAGCGGACAACTCTCATGCCGCGTCCGCCTCCGCCTTCGGCCGCCTTGATCATCAGCGGGAAGCCAATTTGTTCGGAGGCACTCGTGGCGGCCGTTTCATCGGGCACCACACCATCGCTGCCGGGAATGATCGGTAGCCCTGCGGCGGCCATTTCAACCCGGGCGCGATCTTTTTCGCCCATCATGCGAATCACGGCGGGCGACGGGCCGATAAACGTGATGTGCGAGGCTTCGCATACTTCCGCGAAGTTGGCGTTTTCGGAGAGAAAGCCATAGCCAGGGTGGATAGCGTCCACATTGGCGATTTCCGCCGCGCTGATGACCTGCGGGATGTTCAGGTAGCTATCGGAGCTACGCGGCGGGCCGATGCAGATGGCTTCGTCCGCGAAGCGCACGTGCAAGGCGTGGCGGTCCGCTTCTGAATAGACCGCAACGGTGCGAATGCCCAGTTCCTTGCATGCGCACAGCACGCGGAGCGCGATCTCGCCTCGGTTTGCGATCAGAATTTTCTTAAACATTGGGTCACGGTACGCCAAAGGGACGGCAAGTTTGCCTGCCGCAAATCCGCGGGGTTGTGCAGCCCTACCGCTTTCACTTGGTGCGCGGACGGATGTCGAAAAGGGGAGCGCCGTACTCCACGGGCTTCCCGTTTTCCGCGTGAATTCGCACCACCTCGCCCGCGATATCCGATTCGATCTCGTTCATCAGCTTCATCGCTTCGATGATGCACAGCACTTGGCCCGATTCCACGCGGGCGCCGACGGCCACGAAGGCCTCCGCCTCCGGGCTGGGGGATGCGTAGAACGTGCCGACGATCGGCGACTTGATCGTGTGGACGTTATCGCCAGACTGCCTGGCAGCGGCGGCGGATGCAGCAGGCGCGCGCGCAAGCTCCGGGGCAAGGGCGGCGGTCGGGGGAGCCACGTAATCCAGTTGGGGTCGAACAGCTCCGACAGGAGCCGCCGATGCCTTCTTCAGCCTTACGTGCAGGCCACCGTGCTGGTACTCAAACTCCTCGAGGCCGTGCGATTGCATGAAGGTCAGCAGGCGCTCGATTTCGGACAGGTTGACGCCAAACGACTCCGCCCTCGCGCCACTCTCAACTTTCGATTTTTTAGCCATTTAGAGTTCGATCAGATTCCGGGGAGCTGTGGTCAATTCTTCCGCGCCGCGCGCAGTGATCACAATATCGTCCTCGATGCGGATTCCACCCAAACCTTCGATGTAAACGCCGGGCTCTACGGTTACAACCATGCCTTCCACGAGAACCGTTTCGTCCCCTTTTCCGATCCGGGGCGCCTCGTGGATTTCCAGGCCGATGCCGTGACCCGTACTATGCGTAAAATAGCGGGCTAGGCCAGCGCGCCGCAGTGTGTTCCGTGCGGCAGCGTCCACATCCTTCGACTTCGCTCCCGGCTTCGCTGCCGCTTTTCCTGCTTCCAAGGCTTGCAGGACGCCCTGGTAGAGCGATTTGACCTTTCGTGGCGCCTTGCCCGTAAACACCGTGCGGGTCATGTCGCTACAGTAGCCGCGAAGTATAGCACCGTGGTCGAGGACCACCAATTCGTTTCTTCCCAGTTGCTTAGTCGATGGATGGGCGTGCGGCCACGCTGAGCGCTCTCCCGACGCAACAATCGTCTCGAAAGACGGGCCTTCGGCACCCTGCCGCTTAAAGTCCCTCTCGATTTCCCCAGCCACGTCGAGTTCGGCAACTCCCGGGCGCAGGATGCGCGCCGTTCGCTCGAATGTCTTACTGACGATGGCAGCCGCTTCACGAAGGGTCGAAACCTCGCCCGGATCTTTGACCGCGCGCAGCTTCTCGACGCTTCCCATGTCGTCGATCCATCGAACTTTTCGCGCGACCGCAGAATCGAGCGTCTGCTTCTGCGCCACCGTTATCTGGGCAGGCGAATATGCGAGCCGACGCAGCGACCGGCGCCCTCGCAGGAGTTCGCCAGCCGCCTTCAGAAGGCCCTTTTTGGCGATGCGAACAGCCGCGCAGGATATTTCATGCTGGGCCTGGATTGTGTACCGGGCGTCGGTAAAGAACGTAGCGCTGTCTGCGTCGAGCACGAGAAGTCCCGCGGAGCCTGAAAACCCGCAGAGGTAGCGAACATTGGGAAGATGCGAAACCAGGATTGCGTCTGCGGAGGCTTGCCCTAGAACGCGGCGGAGCCGATCTTGACGTTGCAAGTATCGGCCCCGGCCGTTCGGATCCTTATCCCGGTCCCCCACTTATTGCGACGGCTTTCTCCGTCTTCCTAGCTGGGCAAAATTCGCGGCGTCAGGAAGAACAGCAGTTCCGCCGAGCTGGAGCTGACCGTTGTGTGCTTAAACAGATTTCCGATCACCGGTATGCTCCCAACGAGCGGCACCTGGTCGATTGCAGTGTTCTGCTGGGTGACAATGATACCGCCAATAACGACCGTAGCGCCATCGTTCACGGTCACCTTTGTTTCAGCCGACTGGGTGTCGATCGCCGGAATTCCCTGAACGCGGGGGATGGACTGGTCGATCTGGTCGTTTTCCACTGTCACGTCCATGTACACGGTGCCGTCGGCTGTGATCTGGGGAGTCACGTCGAGTTCCAGCACAGCGTCCACGAACTGAACGGAAACAGTGTTGTTCACAACTGTTTGCACAGGGATCTTGGTGCCCTGCTTTACGGTTGCTTTTTCATTGTTCTGGGTAATAACTTTCGGCTGCGAGAGGAGCTTACCAACTCCGCGACTCTCGGCCGCCGTAATAATCATATCCAGGGCGAAATTGGATGAACTAAAGCCATAGGCGATACCGCTGGTAGGCGCGCTGGCACCTAGGTTTGTGACCGCGGGAATACCGCTGGTGCTGCCCGACGAACCTGAACTTCCGATCACGAGCGGCGGCGCTGTGGGCGGCGTAAGCGGCGTGTTGACGCCGGTGCCTCCGCCAACCACGTTATTCCGGCTCGTGCTCCCGGCGGACAGACCAAATTGCGTGCCGATTTCGCGGGCAAACGAGCGGCTCGCCTCTACGACGCGGGCCTCAATCTCGACCTGTTGCGACCGGCGGTCAAGCTCCCGAATGAGGTTGTCAATCACCGGTAGCGTGCTCGGAATATCGCGGATAATCAAGGTGTTCGAGCGGTCGTCCGCAATGATGTCACCGCGCGGTGACAGGAATTTTTTCAGCGTATCAACCAGCGCCGTAGCCTTGGCGTAACTCAAGACTCGCGTGGTCGTGATCACGTTTTCTGCCTGTGCCTGCGCGAGGGCGAGGTCGCGGGTTTCTTCTGCCTCCTTGCGGAGGGTTGCTTTTGTGGCAATGCGCAGGACGTTTCCTTCGAGCTGCTTGTCGAGATCGAAGTTCTTGAGGACGATGTCGAGCGCCTGATCCCAAGGCACGTTATCCAGGACGATCGTCAAGCTCCCCTTGACGTTCGGATCGACCACGACGTTCAGGCCGCTGATCTCGTGAATTAGGCGGAAGAAGTCGGCCAGATCGACAGCCTTCAGGTTCACGGAAATCGGTTCACCAGTGTATTTCGGGGGCGCTGCTGCTGCTGGAGCCTGCACCGTTATGTCTGGCGAGGCGCGCCCGTCGGCAGGTGAAGCGAAACCTGCCGTTTCGGTCAGATTTACAGGCAGCACTGTCGCCGGCGCAGGCACCGATGTATGGGTGCTGGGCCGCGATGCTTGCGTGGCGGTGCCGGTGGACGTCACAACAGCCGGAAGTGTCGATGCCACCGCGTTCGAGGCCGCGCCCGTCGACCCGCTGCGCGAACCGATCGCTACTGCCACCATGTTTCCTCTTCCGGTAATTTCGTAAGACGCATTCGGCTGACCAAGATCAATCACCACCCGCGAAACGTCAGGCCGAAACTGCGCCATTCTCACGTCGCGAACCGCTTGAAGCTGGCTGTCAATTCGCGTCTCGTGCGTGGACAAACGTGAGCCAGCGAAGTCCACAACCAAGCGATCGGGGTTACGCAGACGCATGGAGTGATATGTAAGCGGTCCCGAAGCTGAAATCGTAACTTCAGCGCCACCGTTTCTTCCAGTGAGATTGACCGCTTGAATCATGCGGCTGCCCGAATCGACGTTACGGGCAGCGGGCGCTGAGACCGCGAGCAAAGATGCTTCTGGCCCTGCCACATCTGCGCCGACGGCCGCGGAGACTACCAGGGTCACGTCATTGGCATCCGGCCGGTCAACTTTTACGCTCGCGCCCTGGGATAGCAGGACTTCCAGGCGCACGTTTGGCCGGTCGCCGGTCGAATAGCCCAGCACGCGATAGCTCTTCACTAGGCTGGAATTCAATTCCTTCACGCCGGCGAGGTCGCCAGACGAGACACCGCTCAGATCGAGGACGTACAACCGACCGCTCGGCTGATAAGTCGAGTACTCGAACGCTCCGCTCGCCTGCGCTTCGACGCGGGTAGCGCCGCCCGAAGACACCACCTTCACATGCACCACCGGTGCCTCGCCCGCTCGCAGCGTTTCGCTCGACAGCAACAAGCCAGCCGCAATCAGCGCGCCCAGCCCCCAGGCCTTCCACGTCATCCTCATTGCTGCTCTCCTGCGCTCGGGTAGATTCGCTTAACCACCGTCCGCTCGATCGGCTTCCCGAAAGCGTCTTTCGTGTTCTGCTGAAATGTGACTCCATCCAAGCTGATCTTCTCGACGTCGCCGTCGTAGAGGCGATCCCCTTCCCGCACGAAGTACACTCTCTGGTCCGGGTTCGCCACCACCGCAATCATTCCATTTGCGCCCTGCACCGCGCCCTGGACAGTCAGCGTTCCGATCACCAAGCCGGCCTTACCAGGGGGAAGATGCTCGGCAGGCCCTTTTGAGCCGTTCACCAACGCCACGAACGGATCGCGTTTCCCTACTAGGTCAAGCGCCGTATCGCTTTCGGCTGGCGCTGCCGTCGATTCTGGTGAGGCTGCTGCTGGAGCGGGTGCCGCATCCGCCTTCACCGTCGGCTCTACGACGGCTCCTGCCACGGCGGCCCGGTGCAGCCTGTGGGCAGCGGCAAGAGGCGCCTTGCGAGTTGGCTTTGCCGCAGTCTTGGCCGCAGCTGCCCAATGCGCCCGATGCGGTGGGGTCGGCCTCGCACTCTTTGCGATCTTCCCTTGCGCCCAAACTGCGGTGCCGAGGCTCAGCGCCAGAGCCAGGAAGGCCGCTAATTTGAGGCAATGACTCGCGAGTCTCGTCATGTTCCCCTACCGTTTCGCCTTGGCGGGCTTTTTCTGACTAGCGCTTACCTGCTGTTCCGCCGAACCAGTGAAAAAAGTGGTGATGGTGAAGTCGCCGTTAACGGAAGTGCCCGGCGCGACCCGAAACTTACTGCCGGAGTTATGCCCGCCGAGCGACGAAAGCTTTAGATTGCCAACGTTTATGATTCGCGAGAGCCGCCCGATCCGGGAGAAAAAGTCCAGCACCGAGTAATACGGCCCATCCGCGTCAATCTCGAACGGCATCTCGAAGTAGTACTGTTGTTGCGAAACGGCCTGCGCCGTCAGAGTGCGAATCGTCACGCCGGAGGTGGCGGCGGCGCGCTGCACCATGAGAATGAACTGGTCGGCTTGCTTGTCCTCTGGAACGATCGTTTGCAGCGTTGCCAACTGCTTTTGCAGTGCGTCCATATCGGACTGCAGTTCGGCTCGCCGCTGCTTGTATACGCGCAGACTTTCGACATCCGCTTCGAGCGGCTTCATTTCCGTCTGTGCGCTTTCCAGCTGCGAACGAACGCTGGCAAGCGGAGAACCTGGCACGTAGAACGCCGCCAAAACCACGACTACGGCCAAGCCCAAGTAAAACAGCGCTTGTAGGGGCCAGGGCCACTCTTTAAACGATGTCGCCATGGCTAAATCCTCCCCCTGCTAGGCGTTTTGGTAGGCTGTGCCGTTGTAGCCGCGGGTGCGGACGCGGGCTGCGATGAGCCTGCTCCAGCTGCGCCCGCAATCGATGCCGTCATCGAAAAACCGTAGGTCTGAACGGCTGGCGTGACGTCATCCTCTTTCGCGTCTTTCAGCTCCACCTGATCGAAATACCCGGAACGCTTCATCTCGGTCAGGAAATTCGCCACGGCGTCTATGGAGCCAGCCTCGCCTTCGATCGTCAGGGAGCTTCCGTCACGATTGAGCGACGTCAGCCAGAGGGCGTCAACTCGGACGACCGTGTTGGCGACCATCTCCAGCAGTTGCTGCGCCCCAGTGCGGTTCTTTTGCAGCGTTTCGATCACGTCGATCCGCTGCTGCAAAACGCTCTTTTCGCTCTGGAAGCGGTCCACGTCCGTTTTGATTTGCTGCAAGCTTTGCTTTTCGGCTTTGAGGGCCAGTATTTTTTTATTGGTTTCTTGGAGTTCGCGGTTCTGCTGGTAGTAGGTCACGCCGATGACGACGGCGGCCAGCGCCAGAGCCACGATGAGGAATAAGATTTGCACCGTCGCTTCGAGCGGTACGGCTTGCTTGGCAGCTTTCGGCCGAGCCTGCCCCAGAAGGTTTATGCGAATCATGGCGTGTCGAAGCTCCTCAGCGCCAGACCTACCGCGATTGCCAGGCGCGGCGCCCACTCACGAAGCTGCTCTTCGTTGTGGCGCCCGGGGTTGATTGAGATCTTGCGGAACGGGTACAACTCCTCGACCGGCATGGCAAATTCTTCCTTCAGAAAATCGAGGAGGCCGGGCACGCGAGCTGTGCCACCCGCCACGACGATCCGGCGGATGTTTTCGCCGCTGGCCGTGGCCCGGAAAAAGTCAAACGTCTTCTGGATTTCCAGAATCAAAATGTCGGAAACAGAACGCAGGATGGCCGTTCGCTGCTCTTCGCTGACGCCGGCCAGTGTGCCACCCATCTTTAGCTTCTCGGCGTCGTCAAAGCTCAGGTCGAGTTCCTTCTGCAGGGCGTCGGTGTATTGGTTTCCGCCGACGGAGACGTCGCGGGTGAAAAGAGGCGTCCAGCCGCGAACAATGTTGATGTTCATGACGCTCGCGCCGATGTTCAGCAGGGCCACAACCTGCGACGGATCGAGGTCGTAATTCACCTCGTAGCAGTTTTGCAGCGCGAAGGCGTCGATATCGACTACCATCGGCGTCTTGCCCGCCTGGGCCAGGACGTTGGTGTGGTTCAAAATCTTGTCTTTCTTTACGGCGACCAGAAGCACGTCCATCTGGTTCTCGGTCGCCTCAAGCAGTTGATAGCTCAGGTTGACGTCGGCTATGTCGAAGGGGATATGCTGGCTGGCCTCGGCCTGAACCCGGTCGTAAAGCTCTTCCTCCGTCATGAGCGGCATGCTCACCCGTTTGACGATCACAGAGTGTCCGGAAACCGAGGTGGCTACTTCTTTTGCCTTGATCTTTTGCCCGTCGAAAATCGCGATGATCTTCTCAGCTACGGAAGGCGCATCCATGATGGCGCCGTCCACGACCGTATCCTGTGTCAGCGGTTCCAAGCCGTAGCTGACCAGTTCGTAGCCGTCTCGGGCTTTCTTCAATTCCACTGCCTTGACCGAACTGGAGCCAATGTCCAATCCGATTAGCGATCTTGACTTCCCCAGGTTCAACATCGCGCTGCCCCTCACTCCCCGGCTGCCCTGCGCTTGCAGGCGGCTTCGCTAAGTGTTCGAGACTGCCTGGAACATCCCGTAAAGTTCTTCGGTTCTGATTCGCCCTACCCCTGGGCGACCGAGGTACCGAGCGGTTAGTACTGTTAGCACTGGTACCTTCCCCGTGGTTCGTTTATTACATCCGCGCCAAAGACTGTCAATCGACTTGTTCCGGCTGTGTGCTGTTGATAAAACCCGGCCTTACCGCCGCGCGGAGGCTCTAAAGGGCTTTATCGGCGATAACCCAAGGGAATTCAGGCGGGAAAACCAACTAGTAACGGGAGTGCCGGTTTAG
>JASHWB010000445.1 GCA_030044295.1 Candidatus Acidiferrales bacterium | reverse complement strand
CTGCGGAATGGTGATCGGAATTTGCTGAATGAAGGGCGTGCCGCGGTAGGGCCGCAGGAGCACGCGCACATTGACGGACTCGCCGGGATGCACTTCGCTCTTTTCGACCCAGGCGTCGTCAATCATGGCCCAGCGGCGATCGGGAAGCGCTTTCACGGTTAGATCGACGCGCTCGATTTGCGGAAGCTCGTAGGGATTGGAGTAAATCTGCGCGAAATCGGACTCCACGGAAGTGGCCAGAAAAAACCCGGCGGGCGTGCTCTGGTCGGTGGGCGCGAATAGATCTTCGAGGCGCACCGGAGCATGGCCTTTGAGATCGATATTGCCTTCGAGCTGTAGAGTGGTGCTTTGATCGTACGCCGCGCTGCCCGTGATGCCGTTGTATGCCGCAGTGGCGACGAGCTGAGCGGTCAGCTGCGGGCTTTGCACAACTTCGAAGTGGTATTTGTTCTCGCCGTCGGGCGTTTCAAGAGTCAGGTTGACGGGCACCATGGGGGGGCCTGCGCCGAGCACACCACTGATAGCCGTCTGGCGGTCTTGCGTGAGAGTGCCGATTACGCCGCCGGTGGTGATGACCTTGGTGGATGACTGCGCCGAAGCAAGCGTCATTACGACGTGCGCGGCGGAGATGGGCATCTGGACGGCACCGAAGCCGAAGAGCGGATGGCCGCATGCGAGAATGCTATTGCCTTCGACCGCGGTAATCGTGCAGCCAGCGCTGACTGAAAGATCGCCGCGAATCAGGTCGATTCCGATCATGTCACCAGGTTGAACCTTGGAATCGGATGGCGAAGCCGGGGCGGTCCCTCCCGCCATCGTGGCCATACCCCAAGATGAAAACTGCTTATTGAAGAAATCGAGGGCCTGCGGATACAGTCCGGCAGTGACAAGCGGCGTTTCAATGGGAACGAGGAATTGCCCGCCGCCGACAGAAACCGGCTTTGCGAAGCTCTGCGAAGGCGCGGCAGCAATTGAGCCCGGCGCAGCAGTTGTGGTGGAAACGGCTGCGCGATGGCGAGCAGTTGGCGGCGCGGCGCTGGCGTTCCGCAGATTCGAAGGCGACCGATATTGCGCCACCTGGAGCATATCGCCAATCGGAGTGACGCCGCCGATAGCATCTTTCGTGAAGGCACCGAGCTTCACAGAGAGCGCGCCCAGAAGTTTGCCGTCGATGTACACAGGGCTGCCGCTCATGCCCGCGACGACGCCAGTTTCGGCCGCTTGCGCACCCAGAAGCTTGACCAGGATCACGTCCTGCTTAGGCCCAAGGGCGTTCGGCAGGACACCAATGACTTGAACGTCAACCTTCTCTACCTGGTCGCCCTGAAAGATGGTGTACATCACGCCAGCCATGCCCGGTTTGACTTGGCTTGCAGGGAAAATTTGTGGAGCATTTCCTGCAGACGCGGGAAGAGCGCAGGCGAGCGCCGCCACAGCGACTACCAGGAGCCACAGTCTGCCGAAGGCGCTGGGCATAAGGCGGACATCATACGCGGTGGCAGACGGCGAGGCAAATGCGCCGGCGTTACTCGAATGGGGGTCGCTTCGGACGGTTCGATCTGGCCCGCGACCTACGCGTCCACCGATGTTGGAGGCGGAGCAAGCGACCGAGGCGCGGCCCGGGAGGTCGCGCAGAGGGGCAGTTTCATTTCCAGGGCGAAGTTCGTCGATTCTAGGGGCCAAGGGTCGGAGCCTCGGTGTTAAGACCGATTCTCGATGAGAAGATGCACCGGGACGTTCCGCCCTTTGTTTTTTATCAGCATTTATTTTCAACAGCTTACATGTGTCCAAGGTTGATTGGGTGTTCCGGCCTTTGGCGCGCCAAAATCGAGCGGCAGAAAGCATCCCTATCGGCGCGGTAACAGGTCCGCAGCGGCGCGCTGGACCGGCGGACGCGACCTTTAATGTCCCTAGTACATCCTGCAACGCAGATTTCACTTCCGCCACCTATGCGACCACTCATGAGCGGCCTGTCGCTCCCGTGGCCAGTTCCAGTACCTGGAGCTGGCCACCCAACAGGTCCTGCACCAACAGCAAAAACGATATACGGTAGCACGCTTTGGGCCATCGGGTCTATCCGTAAAAGTACGCAAAACCGAGCGAACCGATGGCACCGGAGTTTGTTTAGATGCAAATTGCGAACGTCGAATACCGCAATTTGGCAGTTATTTACATCAGCGTGGACCATCAAGGAGCCGGATTGCGGAGTCCTCCTGCTGCACAGCGTTTCACGTCCGCCAGGGTATTACACGACTCGGGAGGCTTAGCGGTTGGCGAAGGAGACTTCGAAGAAAATGAGCGGCTTTTTGGACGGAATGATGACCGCGTCGGGGACGTAGAGACTTGATTGATTCACGAGCGATAGATCGTGTTGGAGATCGAAGAAGAGGTAGCCGTGAATCGAGCCCATCGGCGGGACGATATCGGAGTTGAGAGCAAGCGGCCGGATGGTTTCGAGAGCTTTTTCGGTTTTCTTATCGCCGATTGGAGAGATACCGATGGGAAAACGGCGCTCGTGAGGTGCCGAGAGACCTTGCGGGTGAGCGATGGCGCTGGCCACTTGTTCCGGGGCAAGCGAGTCGACGCCGTCCATGCTGCCGTTCTGGTAATGAATGTCGAGTTCGATGGTATCGAGGGCGATCTGGATGGGCTGGGACGTGTCGTTGCGCAAGAAAACTTCGACCGGAAGAATTCCTGCCTCAATCGGATTGGATTTTCCGAAGATGTGTTTGGCGCGCGAAGGATTGGTGAGCGGCGCGGCGGAGATGGTCAGGCCTGCGTGCTGGTCGTGAGGCAAAGAGGATTCGGGATTGGGCGAGGAGGACTTTTGTGCAGAGGCAGGAACGGCGAGCAGAATCAGCAGAGCGGCGAGTGAGGAGAGTTGCGCAAGCGATGCTCGCTTTATTCCCATGAGGGCTGGTGTCTCCGATGCGAGGCGGAAAGCGGGAGTTGTGCGCCCACGGCGCGGTTACTATACCGCACATTCGCGAGACGGTGTCAGTCGAGGATATGCGGGACATGGAGACACGAATAGACGGTCCGACCCGCGCGGAAAACACCGCGTCTAGCGGGGCGACGATTTGCCCGAGCAAACCGTCGAGCGAACTTGCTTGATGAGGCGAGCGGTGATATATGCGTCGCAAGCAATCGGGGGGTCACAATGACCAATCGCAGGGAGTTCCTGCACATGGGCATGGCGGCGCTGAGTTTGCCAATTGCAGCGCGAGCCGGAGCGTCGCCAGGAATCTTCGGCGACGGTGAGGAACTGACGACCGAGCCGCTGTACAAGATTATTTTCGACAAGCGGTATTCGGCTTGCGCGCGTTTCGCCGAGGAAATACAACGCAGGGCGCTGGCGACGCACGCCATCCGCGCCGACGTCACGCAGATATGGTATGACGATCTCTATCATCGCTGGAAGCGCGGCCCGGCGGCGATTGCCGGGTTGACCGCCCCCGGAGCGATCTTCTGCCTTGAAATGCTGGCGCGCGACGCGGGGATGCGTGTTGCACTGCGAGTGGATCATCGCAGGGTTGGCGCGCGCGTCGAACACGAGTTCGCCGGACCGGTGGAGAGTTTGACGCTTGCCGCAGAACTGGAAACAAGCGCGGAACGATGGCCGGAAAAAATGGCGGAAATGGTGACGCGTTTCCCGATCGAGAGAGGGCGCACGATGACGGCCCGATATTCGGATCGGGCTGATGAGGCTCGCGGCGAATGGGAACATCTAGTGACTTGGGTGATCGCTCCCGCCGTGAAACAAGCGACGCACGCGTAGAAAATTCCGATATTGCGTTCTGCTGAGCGAGGAGTGTGCGATGCGAGTTCCACCGGGAGTGAGCAGCGCGGATTTTTCCGCAGCGCTGGCTAAATTCGAGCAGGCCGTCGGAAAAGAGTGGGTGTTCACGAGCGATGAGGACGTGGCGCTTTATCGCGACGCGTATTCGCCGTTTTGGGGCGAGAAGGATGAACTGGTGGCGTCCGCGGCGGTGGCGCCGAACACCGTGGAGCAGGTACAGCAGGTGGTGCGCACCGCAAATCAATACAAAATTCCGCTCTACGCGATTTCGACGGGAAAGAATCTGGGATACGGCGGATCGGCACCCGTGTATTCGGGCAGCGTGGTGCTGGATCTGAAACGCATGGACAGGATTCTGGAAATCAACGAGAAGAACGCGTACGCGCTGGTCGAGCCAGGCGTAAGTTACTTCGATTTATACCGTGCCATTCAGGAGCGAGGCCTGAAGCTGTGGGTCGATGTGCCCGACCCGGGATGGGGAAGCCCCATGGGAAACGCTCTCGATCGGGGCGGCGGATATTTGACAGCGAACTATCGGAATCATTTCGATTCGCACTGCGGAATGGAGGTCGTGCTGGCGAATGGAGAGATCGTCCGCACGGGCATGGGAGCGATGCCCGGTGCGAAAACGTGGCAGGAGTACAAAACGGGATTTGGTCCGTGGATAGACGGAATTTTCTCGCAATCGAACTTTGGCGTGGTGACGAAGATAGGGTTCTGGCTGATGCCAGAGCCCGAAGCGTACCTTTCGGGAACCGTCTACGCGCCGCACTACGAGGACCTGATTCCGCTGGTAGAAATCCTGAACTACGTCGAAAACACGCGCGCAACCAACGGCATGCCCGACCTGGGAAGTCCGCTGCTCGGCACCGGGATGATTGCCAACATGACGCAGGCGTTCGAGGAAAAGATTCCGCCGCGCAATCCGGAGCTGACGGCCCTGATCGAGAAAAGCGACATCGGACGTTCTAAGGAGCTGCAAGAATACGCGTTGCGCAAAGGGATTCCGTATTGGAGCTGCCGGTTGTGTTTCTACGGAGCGGCAAAGGCCAACGCGGCGAATTGGGAGTACGTCCAGGAGAGATTTTCGGCCATTCCGGGCGCGAAATTCGAGCAGAACGAGTTTTACAAGCTGCCGCTGACGCCCGAGCAGCGCGAGAAAGTTCATAAGCCACAATTTGGAATTCCGAGCCTGGCCATGTTTTCGATCGGCGCGAGGACGGTGAACAATCCGACGCCGACGAACGGGCACATGTGGTTTTCGCCGATCATTCCACGGACCGGCGAAGCGATTTTCGAGGCCAACCGCGTGTTTCAGGAGGCGGCGAAGGAATTTGGGATTCCGGTGCTGTCGTCATTCAGCTTGCCGTCATGTTATTGGGAGCGGGCGTTCATCTATATTTTTGGATTCCCAATCATGCATGACGTTGACACAAACCGCAGGAACCGCGCGGCG
>JASHWB010000444.1 GCA_030044295.1 Candidatus Acidiferrales bacterium | reverse complement strand
GCCTCGCGGTCCAAAAACTGCGCGAACGGGAACCTCAGACGATCGCGGAAGTGATTGAATCCAGGGGAGAAACCACCGTAGTTTTGGCCCGGCGCGACTTGGTGAGGATCTGCCAATTTCTGGCCCAGGACCAGTCGCTGGCGTTCACGTTCCTTTCGGACATTACCGCGGTCGATCGCTTTCCGATAGAGCCTCGGTTCGAGGTGAATTACCAACTGCTTTCGATGCAAAGGCGCGAGCGGGTGCGACTTAAGATTCGCGTGTCCGGTTCGGATGCGGTCTTGCCCTCAGTGACCGGGATTTGGCCAACCGCGAACTGGCACGAACGCGAGGTTTTCGATCTTTTCGGGATTCGATTCGACGGCCATCCCGATCTTACGCGAATCCTAATGCCTGACGACTGGGAGGGGCATCCGATGCGCAAGGACTACCCAGTCGAGGGCTATCGTTAAGAATTCCAAGGTTTTGGGTGTAACCATGGCGACGCTAGAGACACAATCCGGCCCAGCCGAGCCGATGATCCTGAACATGGGTCCGCAGCACCCGTCAACGCACGGAGTGCTGCGCGTAATCCTGGAGCTCGATGGCGAAATCGTGCTCAAAGCCAAGCCGGTGATCGGCTATCTGCACACCGGCATCGAGAAATCCTGCGAATCAAAAACCTATTCGCAATCCATCACGCTGACCGATCGCATCGACTACCTCGCTCCCCTGTCGAATAACCTCTGTTACTGCCTGGCGGCTGAAAAGCTGATCGGGCTGGAAGTGCCAAAGCGCGCGCAGTACATCCGCGTGCTGCTGACGGAACTGACGCGCATCACTTCGCACCTCGTTTGGCTGGGAACGCACGCGATCGACTTGGGCGCGATGTCCGTGTTCCTGTACAGCTTCCGCGAGCGCGAAGAAATTATGAAGATTTACGAGTACGTCTCCGGCCAGCGGATGATGACCAGCTATTTCCGCATTGGCGGGCTGGCGCTCGAACCGCCTCCGGACTGGCTGGACCGCGTGCGCCGTGTGGTTCAGGCGATGCCCGCGCACATCGATGAGTACGAGAATCTGCTCACCAAAAACCGCATCTGGCTCGGGCGGACGCAGGGCGTGGGCGTGCTCGAGGCGAAACAGGCTATCGCGATGGGCGCATCGGGCCCGATGCTGCGTGGCAGCGGGGTAGCATACGACACGCGCAAGGCGTTTCCTTACTCAAGCTACGACGAATTCGATTTCGAGATTCCGGTCCAGACCGCGGGCGACTGCTATGCGCGCTACCTGGTGCGCATCGCCGAAATGCGCGAGAGCCTCAGGATCGTGAAGCAGGCCATGGATAAGATTCCGTCGAGTGGGCCATTCCGGGCCGAAGCGCCAGGGATCATCCCTCCTTCCCGCGAAGAGATGAAAACTTCGATCGAAGGGCTGATTTACCACTTCAAGATTTTCACCGAGGGCTTTGCTCCGCCTCCCGGCGAGGTATACCAGGCCGTGGAATCGCCGCGCGGCGAGCTAGGCGTCTTTATGGTTAGCGACGGCTCGCCGAAACCGTATCGCGTGCATTTCCGCGCGCCGTCGTTCGTGAACCTGCAATCGCTTCCGCTGATGTGCGAAGGCAGATTGTTGGCTGATGTGGTAGCGTGCATCGGCACAACCGATATCGTCCTCGGGGAAGTGGACCGCTAGCGTCAAACCTATGGAACTTCCGCCAGAGCTAAACGACAAATTCAACGATCTGGTCAGCCGCTATCCGGTGAAGCGCTCGGCGCTAATCCCGATGATGGTGTACGCCCAGGACCAGTTCGGTCATCTGGGCGACGAAGTGCTGGACGAGATCGCCAAGCGCCTCGATCTGAATATCCTGCAGGTCACCGAGACGCTCGCCTACTACTCGATGCTGCGGCGCAAACCTGCCGGGCGATATCACATCCAGGTTTGCACGAATATTTCGTGCCTGCTGCGCGGCGGAAACGAGCTTTACCAGCACGTGCACAAACGCCTGGGCATCGGCAACAAGGAAGTCTCGCCGAGCGGAACCTTCTCGCTTGAGGAAGTGGAGTGCATCGGTGCATGCACCGGCGCTCCCGCCATGCAGGTGAACTACGATTTCCACGAGAACCTCGACCCGGGTAAAGTGGACGCCATTTTCGAGCAGCTTCAGGACGGCAAAATGCCGCAGCCCGAGCCGGTCACGTCCGGTGCCCTGCACGAACGCCTCAAGGTTGAAGTCCCGATCATCAGTAAGCGCTTCGGCATCCGCGACTCGCGGAGAATTGACACGTACTTAAAGCACGAAGGCTATCAGGCAATCGAAAAAGCGCTCAAGCAAATGACGCGCGACCAAATCATCGACGAGGTGAAAAAGTCGAATCTGCGCGGGCGCGGCGGCGCGGGCTTTCCGACCGGCATGAAGTGGAGCTTTGTCCCGAAAGATTCGCCCAAACCCAAATACCTGCTATGCAATGCCGACGAGAGCGAGCCGGGAACCTGTAAGGACCGACCGCTGATGGAAATGGATCCGCACCAGCTGATCGAAGGCATGGTGATCGCGGCGCGAGCGATCGATTCACATCAGGGATACATTTACGTGCGCGGCGAATATCGCTACGTGATCGAGATTCTGGACCAGGCGCTAAAGGAAGCTTACGACCGCGGCTATCTGGGCAAGAACATCCTCGGCACCGGGTTCGATTTTGAACTCTGCACGCACACGGGCGCCGGCGCCTACGAATGCGGCGAAGAATCGGCACTGATGGAATCGCTCGAAGGCAAGCGCGGCTATCCGCGCATCAAGCCTCCCTTCCCCGCCACCGTGGGCTTATATGG
>JASHWB010000443.1 GCA_030044295.1 Candidatus Acidiferrales bacterium | reverse complement strand
TTATTCGGGGCATCGCAAAAGCGTCTGTCTGATTCGGACTCGCGCACCGAAGGCGATCAGCACGGATATTCGACCCTGTCGAGATTCGTGTTTGAACGGCGACACTTCAGTCGAGACCGGGCAAAACCCTCTGCGTTCCTTCCATCCCCAAAAGATCTTGAGCTGTCTGCTTTCTGGATCGACGCGCTCCTGGATGTGGAGATATGGAACCTTGGCGATTGGGCGGGAAAACCGCGAGGCAAAGCCAGTATTGCTCGGGCGGACTTCGACAAAGTCGTCGTCTACGACGCTAACTTGGATCTCGGACCCGATCCAGAAACACATTCACGTCACGTGGTAATCCGAGGCTGGCCGGCCGAGAAGGACGAGCAAAAGGCCCTCGCCTTGGAACTCTCAGCGCGTAGCAAACTGCGCGTTCGCGACCCGGTCGACTGAAGCGGTTCCGAGGTACCGCATCTCCGCCGCATCGGGACGGAGAATCAAATCTGCTGCTTCTTCCACTTCCCGCGCCGGAACAGCGCCACGCTCGCTATCGCAATCGCTGCCTCTGCAACCACAATCGACCAATACACGCCGTTCGCCTTCAACCGTTCGTGAATCGCCAGCCAGTACGCCAACGGTATCTCGAAGATCCAAAACCCGAAGAAATTGACGACTGTCGGCGTGATCGTGTCCCCGGCGCCATTGAACGCCTGCAGGATCACCATCTCGTACGCGTATCCGATGTTTCCGTAGCTCACGATGCGCAGGCAAGCCGCCGCGCGCGTCGCCACCGCCGGATCGTGCGTAAAAATCCGGACGATCGGCGCCGCAAACACGATGAACACCACGCCGATCCCTCCCAAAAATAGCATGTTGTAAAATCCAGTCCGCCACACGGACTGCTCCGCTCGCCGCGGTTCCTTCGCTCCCAGGTTCTGTCCCACCAGCGTCGCCGCCGCGTTGCTCAATCCCCACGAAGGCAGAATCGCGAAGATGACCACGCGTATCGCGATCGTGTATCCCGCCACTGCCGCCGCGCCGAAAATGCTCACGATGCGCACCAAACCAATCCAGCTCGACTGCGCGATGATGAACTGCACGATTCCCGTTGACGATACGCGTGCCAACCGCCACAGCACCTCCCATTGCATACGAATTTGCTGCCGCAGGACGCGAATCCGCTCCGTCCCGCGAAGCAGCCGGTAGAATTGATAGAGGACTCCGATTCCGCGTCCGCTGAACGTCGCCAGCGCCGCGCCCGTCACGCCGAACCGGTGAAACGGTCCGAGTCCGAAAATCAGGCATGGATCGAGGATCAGATTAATGATGTTCGAAAGCCACAGCAACCGCATCGCAATCGCCGCATCGCCCGCTCCGCGGAAAATCGCGTTATTCAGGAACAGCATCAGCACCACGCCGCTTCCGCCCAACGCGATGCGCGCGTAGTTCGTTCCCACCGCCACGATTGCCGGTGTTGCGCCCATCAACCGCAGCAAATTCGGCGCGAAAATCCAGCACGGCACTCCGATCGCCACGGACAAGCCCAGTCCCAGGAAAATCGCCTGTACGCCGGCGACCGCCGCATCCTCCGCGCCGCCCTCGCCGATCCGCCGCGCCACCATCGCTGTCGTCGAAAGGCTCAGCCCCATCGCCACGGCAAATACCAGCGTGAGCATCGACTCAGTCAAGCCGACGGTCGCCACCGCGTTCTCGCCCACTCGTCCGACCCAAAACACATCCACGACGGCGAATAGCGATTCCAGCGCCATTTCCAGAACCATCGGAATCGCCAGCAGCAAAATAGCGCGGTTCAAGCTGCCCGTCGTGAAATTCATGTGCGATCCGCGCACGGCTTCGCGGATCGAAGCCCAAAGGCTCGGTTGTTCTTGCGTCGCAATCACTTCGTGCATTTCGTTCAGCGACTTTCTGCGCGATGTTTTACACGCGCGCCTGCGCCTGTGGCGCTTCCAATAAAAAATTGAATTGAGTCTTGAGGATACGGGTCGGCCCACCAGCTGGTGGTGAGCCTAGACGCTGTACGGCGTCGCGCTACGCAAGATCTGCGGCGAATTTGAGGGTGATAATCATATTATCCACCGCCTATTGGGCTAGACCGACACTTTCCCAGCCTAACCGCTTGGTCACCAAACGCGAATGCGCCGATTCTACTCGTCACTAGGTCTCCCACGCAATTGGAATCGAGAGATCGCCGCGCGGATTGGCTTCCCAAAAAAAAACGGCCGGCGATCACCGTCGCCAGCCGTTCGATGCGTCCTGTCAGTTGTAGTTGTTCTTATTTACCTACGTCCTCCGTGAAAGCTCCCGCCACCATGGAATCCGCCGCCATGAGAGCCGGCGTTGCTGCGGATTCCGGCATTGCCGTGAAATGCCTGGCCGCCACGGACGCCTTGCGGCCCACGAGCCCCGGCGTTACCGCGGAATCCAGCTTGCGGCGCCCGGACGTTCGCGTTTCCACGAAAGCTCTGGAATCCTCGGCTGCCACCTCGGAAGCCTGCCGCTCCATGGAAGTTCGCGCCGCCCTGGAAGCTGTGGAATCCTGCTCCGCCTCGGACGACCGCGCCACCGTGGAAGTTCTGCCATCCGCCGCCGCGGACTCCGAAATCGCGCCAGTGGTCGCCGTCGTGGAAATATCTCCAGCCGTCATGGTCGTGGAAATAGACCCACGCCGGATCGTGGAACGCCACAAAGCCACCCGCGAACGCCGGCCCGTAGAACCCGTGGAACCACGGCCCCGCGCCGATAAAGACTCCTCCCACGAACCACTCTGGCCCGTAATATCCGTACGGCGCGCAGCCATACGGCGCGTAAGGGTAGTAGCCGTAGGCGCAAACGGGCGCCGGTCCAACGTAAGCTGGCGCGACGTATGCCGGCCCTACCCCGATACCTACAGACACGCCAACGCCCGCGCTGGCAGTCCGCGCCGTAAGCCCGGCAAATGCCACCACAAGTCCCGTGATTGCGGCGTACTTTAGAAGATTTCGCATCGTCCAACCTCCCTTACCGGCTTGCCTTGCTCGTTCCATACGCCGCTTTACATGGCACGGCCTCTGCCAAACCGCCCAGACACGTGTAACTTGCTGCTATTCATTAACATACGCGAAAAATGACCGCCTCCACCAGCCGGTTCGCCCGCCCTAGACCGGCTGTGGGCCACCACCCCCTGCGCGATTTCCACCATCCCGCCACGTACCCTCCAGTCTGACAGGTGTTGGCGACGCTTTCTCCCACCCGCTCGCTGCTTTTCGTTCTTTCCGCCGCGGGTTAGAATGAGCTCCATGCGCGTGCGCGTTCTCTTCTTCGGTCAGTTAAAGGACATCACCGGCCTCTCACACGACGATGCCGAATTATACGAAGGCGCCCGCGTCGAGGATCTCTTTGAACGTTACGGCCGCAAGTTCCCGAAGCTCGCTGACTTCCGGGCATCGATCGCCGCTTCGGTGAACCAGGAATACGCCACTTGGCGTGCGCCGCTTTCCGCCGGCGACGAGGTCGCCTTCCTCCCGCCGGTCAGCGGAGGCCAGCAACCGGCCGTCGAGCAGGACTTGATCCGCATCATCCGTATCCCAATCCGTCCCGACGAAATCCTGTCCTCGCTAAAAGCCCCCGAAGATGGGGCCATGGTCGTGTTCGACGGTTTCGTCCGTAATAACTTCAAGGGCCATCACACGCTCTACTTGGAATACGAGGCTTACGAGGCCATGGCCTATTCCAAAATGCGCGAAATCGCCGCGGCCATCCGCGAAAAATTCCCAATCCATCGGCTCGCGATCGTTCACCGGCTTGGGCGCCTTGAGATTGGCGAAACCAGCGTGTTCATTGCCGTCAGTTCTCCCCATCGCGCCGCCGCGTTCGACGCCTGCCGCTATGCCATCGACACTCTCAAGCGCACGGTTCCCATCTGGAAAAAAGAATTCTTCGTAGGAGGCGCCGTTTGGGCCGAAGGCGAGCAACCCTCTGCTCCCCCAGCATCAACAAACGTTGAATCGGGCTGCTGATGAAAATCCACTTCGAGGGTTTG
>JASHWB010000442.1 GCA_030044295.1 Candidatus Acidiferrales bacterium | reverse complement strand
GATCGCTCCGCCCGTAGGCGACGTTTGGCCGGCATTCGATCATTGCGTCAGCGTCACGCCGCGCAAAACCACAACGTACACGATCACCATCGCGGACGCTGCGGGTCACACCAAATCCACCACGACCAATCTGCAAGTGCATTAACTCCGCGAATCTGAAGCTTTGGCGCGCAACGCTGCTTCGCAGCTGCCGTTGCGCGCCCTCGCGATCGGGCGCATAATAGACTTATACGCGGAGGTTTTACGGGAACATGGCTGTCGAGATTGCAAAGGGCGTGACGCTGGCGAAGCCGGGAGACGACGGATCGTTCCTGAAGGATGAAGGCATTCTCTTCGCTTCGCTCGATAAAGTGGTCAACTGGGCGCGCCGCAGCTCGATCTGGCCGATGTCGTTTGGGCTGGCCTGCTGCGCCATCGAAATGATGTCGATGGCCGCTTCCCGCTATGATATTTCGCGCTTTGGCGCCGAGGTGTTTCGCGGCTCGCCGCGCCAGTCTGACCTGATGATCATTGCCGGGCGCGTTTCGCAGAAAATGGCGCCGGTGATCAAGCAGTTGTATGCGCAAATGCCGGAACCGAAATGGGCGATTTCGATGGGCGCGTGCGCGACCTCCGGCGGAGTGTTCAATAACTACGCGATCGTGCAGGGCGTGAATCAAGTGATCCCGATCGACGTGTACGTTCCGGGATGCCCTCCGCGGCCGGAAGCGCTGCTGTACGCGATTTTTCAGTTGCAGAAGAAGATCGATAACGAGCGCGGCAGTTTTCTGCGGGCTCTCAATCTCAGCAAGAGCTAACCGGGCTCTCGCAGGGTAAATTTCGCGGCGCCTGCGCGTGGCTGATTGTGCGCGTCTATCTGAGAAAGGCGAATCCTTACGGCGTGCGCCGCATCTGAGTTTTCAGTCGTGCCCCAAAATTCACATTAGGAGAAAGCATCAGGATGAATTACTACGGCGGGAAAGAGCTGGCGGCGGCGTTTCGCACCGTTCGCAAGAACACGATTCAGGTGGCGCAGGATATTCCGGAAAACCGCTACGATTTCAAGGCGGCGCCGGAGTCTCGTACCGTGGCGCAGACGCTCGCGCACATCGCCTGCGGGACGAACTTCGCGCAATACCTTCACGGCGAACGAGTGGACAACCTTGCCAAGTTGAATTTTCCGGAGATCATGCAGAAGGCGGCCGCGGACGAGGCAAAACTGCGCACGAAGCCAGAAATTCTCGCCGCGCTCCAGACGAACGGAGACAAATTCGCGAAGTTTTTGGAAAGCCTGCCGGATTCGGTGTTGGCGGAAACGGTGGCGATGCCGCCTGGAGCCGATCCAGCCACGAAGACGCGATTCGAAATGCTGCTCTCGCCAAAAGAGCACGAAATGCATCATCGCGGGCAGTTGATGACGATCCAGAGAATCGTTGGTGTGGTGCCGCATCTAACGCGGCAGCGTCAAGAGCAGATGGCCCGCGCGACGGCCGGCAACGGCCAGCAAGCTCCGGCGGCGCGATAATAAGAAGACAGCGGTTTGGTCGTGGCGAGCCGGCTCACGTCGGCTCGCCTTTTTTATTTGACTTGAGAGCTGTCCTGGACCTGCGATTGGCCAGTTCGCTGTTCGTACATCGCTAGCCGATTCGAATACGCTTCCGCCATCGATTTCTCCTGCGGCGTGACCGCCGTTGCGCTGATTTGCTTTGCGAGCGCGCGTGCATCGGCGTCACGGTTGAGCGCGAGCAGCGCGTTGCCCGCCTCGACCACGTATCCCAACGCCGCAGGCAGCAGTTGATGTGCCTTGATCGCGGCGTCGAGGGCTTTTTGCCGCGTGTCCGGGCTCCGCAGGTAAACGGTCGACAAAAACGCCCACGCGGGCGCGAAATTCGGATTGATCTGCACCGCTGTTTCTAAGTACTGCCGGATCTGATCGGTGCTTTGCGGGCTATAGCCCGAGGTCCGGTAGGTAATTTGTGCCAGATAGTATAGAGCGCGGTAATCCTGCGGATTGGCTTTGAAGGCCTGCTGGAATTCGGTTTGCGCGGCCTCGTTGTTATGTTGCGCGAAATCGTCGAAGCCCATGTCGTCGTGAATTGCCGCCAAATCGGGCTGCATTTGCGCGGCTTGTTGCAGCATGTCGCGCGCCTGGCTCATATGGTTCGTATGCTCCAGGAAATCGGCTTCGACGGTGAGCGCTTCGGCCGGCGAAAGTTCGCGCGACTTGTAATCGTCCGCTTGCTGAGCGATGGAGGGGCGGCGCTGTGTGTAAAAGCCCATGCGCCTTGCGTACTCGTCAATTTTCGATTGCAGCTGGCCGAGGTCGCCGAACGTGTCGCGAGCTGCTTGTAAACCGTCATCGGAAGACTGGAAGGCTTTCATGTACTTGGCCACAAAATCCTGTTTCGATGCTTCCGGATCGAGCGTGAGATAGTGAACGAGCACCCAGGACTCGGCGAAGAACACGGGGGCTTTGTCGCGTTCCTGGTACAACGGCGAACGCTGGTCGGCGGCCACAAGATCCGCGAGCGGAAAGAGATGCGACCGCTGTAGTGTCATGATTTCCGCCTGCGTCGGGCGCCCGACGTCCGTGTACTTTCCTTCCACGATCGTATTTCCGTAAAACATCGCGATGCCCGTGCGAAGCCACAGAGGCAGCGCGCTGTAGTTCAGCCGCAGGACCGAATATACGTATTCCTGGTATACGCCCGAGTACGGGTTCTCGTTGCCGTTCGCCCGGATGTCCGTCCGAAGCGTCATGAAATCCTGGTCCAATCCGCCTTGAAACATGCCGGGCGGGCGCGCGTGATTTTTCTCCGCCCAAAAGTCCGGCATTAGCACCTTCAGCGAATCTTCGTCTTTCACAGCGATCACAATGGGAGGCGCTACGCCGTCGGCGCGCAGGCTGGGAAAGTCGTCATGGAAGACTTCGCGCACGACTTCGCATTGCGCGGCAATGTGGCGCGCGTCGTTTTCGCCGGAATTGCTGACGACCGTGAAGTGGGGACTGGTGACTTCGACCCATTTGTCTTCGTATGCCTCAAGCGGCGACGTGAAAAGCACGAGTATGCACAACGCGGCAAACCAGAGCGCCAAGCGGCCCCATGTCGTCATATGATCCTCACCAAAGAGCGATATGGCGAGAGAATATCTCGGCAATTACTGCTTGTAAAGAGTCGGAGGAGTTGGCCTCTTAATAATCAAGGCGCTGCGGAAATACTTTCCGATTGGCGCTGGTTAACGAGCGGGCCGAACGGCTTTCGATTAGCGGACTTCAGATGTGCCGCCGTCGAATTCGACCACGCTGCCGGGAGCCGCGTGCTCGCGGCGCACGTAGCCCATGCCGATGGCCGAGCCGTTTGCGGGCGAAAAGGCAGAGCTCGTTATGAAGCCGATTTCAGCGCCGCCCGCGCGTAGTTTCGTTCCCAACTGCGGCGGGGAAGTGGTGGAAAATTTCAGCGACACGCGCTTGCGGTTGACGTGGCCCCGCGAACGCACGCGCTCCACGATCTCTTGTCCCGTATAGCAGCCCTTGTTAAAGCTGACATGCGTCGCTTCAAGCGCGGCTTCATGGGGAATCATCGCATCGTTGAAATCAGCGGGAAACCAAGGTTCGCTGGCTTCGAGACGCAGTGCGTTTAGTGCGCTCATCCCGATCGGAGCGCCGCCTAGGCTGCGAACTGCGTCGAGCGTTTTGCGCCAGAGCGCGGGTAGAGTTTCGCGCGGCGCGATGAGTTCAGCGCCCGTGGCGCCAAAGTGATCGTGACAGATAACGTAGCGACCGCATCCGCCGATAGCCGTTTCCCGGATGGCCATCGGAGGCATATTCTCGATTGTAGTAAGTTGACGCAGAGCATCTGCTGCCTTCGGTCCTTCGACCGCGAAGCTGCCCATGCGCTCCGTTACGTCGTCGATTTCCACTTTCGAGCCGATGACGTACTTCTTCAGCGTGGAGAGCGTCCGCTCGCGCTGCGACGCGTGCGAGCGGACCAGCAGCCTTTCCGGGAGCGCGTAAACTTCGAGCTCTGCAAGAATGTGCCCTTGCGGATTCAGGAGTAGTGCCAGCGTGCCGCAGCCTTCGGCGAGGGCCTTGATATCGTTCGAGGTGATGTTGTGCAAATACTGCACGCGATCGCGCCCGCCGACGAGCCAGATCGTGTTCCAACTCGTGTCGAAGATCGCGACCCGTTCTCGCGCGGCGCGATATTCTGCGTCGAAACCAGCGAAACTCTCCGGGAGTTCGCAGCCGGCAAATTCGGCCAAATGCGCGTTCTGCGATCTATGTTCTTCGAGCAGGGGCGTTTGCATGTCGAATGAGGCTCCGCAGCGATGATAGCAAATCGGGCGTGTCTGCTTGGGCCGCCCTACCGCTTCGAATCCAAGCTGCGAACTTTCTCAGTCTGGCGCCATTATCAAAGCTCGGCAGCTCTTCACGCTTCACGCTTCATTGTTTTCCGATTTCGTGGCCTCTGCAAAGTGCCACAGTACCCCTGCCGGATCTGTGACGTAGGTCACCGTAAGCCCCCAAGGCTCGACGCGAGGCGGCGCGGGGGTCGAAACTCCGAACTGACCAGCCAGGTCCAAGGAGTTGATGTGTTGCCACCATGCTTGGACGTCGTTGACAAGGACGTGCATCATTGCGTTTTCGGCCCATTCCTTGACGTAATAGCCCTGGAGGAGAAAAGCGTGTGTTCCGAGGCTTAGTTCGGCGAGCGTCTCCCCCAGTCTGTAAGCATGGAAACCAATTGCCTCGTAGAAGCGCAAGCTTGTTTCGAATTCCTTCGCTGGAAGGAAAGGACGAAAGGCGCGAATCCCTGGAACGAGATCGGTAACGGAGTTCATCGATATTCCCTTCCTAGCCGGCTGGTTCGTACGCGCAGGATAGCTGGAGTCGGGCCGAAACAGCAATGTCAGTTGAGGCGCAATTCAAAGCACGGGCACTGCCGGCGGTTGAGAGTGAATCGCCGCCGTGCGCGAGCTGTGCTAAATTTTAAATATCCATGAGCATGGGAATCTACATTCAAGTGCCTTTCTGCCAGACCCGATGCACCTACTGCAATTTTCACACCGGCGTGGTCGCGCGGGATCGTTATCTGCCATACGTCGAAGCAGTATGCCGCGAAATCGAGCAAACGGGCAGCGCTGCGGCAGGCGCGGACACGATCTACATCGGCGGCGGCACACCGAGCCTTCTCGAACCCGCGGCGCTGGCGAAAATTTTGGATCATGTGCGTCGTGGGTCTCAAAGCGAGCCGGCCGAAGTGACCTTGGAGGCTGACCCGGAGACCGTGACGCCAGAAAAGGCTCGGCAGTGGCATGGCGCGGGCATCAATCGCATCAG
>JASHWB010000441.1 GCA_030044295.1 Candidatus Acidiferrales bacterium | reverse complement strand
TCACGGAAACGACTGAAAACACAGCCATTTGCTCCGCAAATCCCGGAGAAACAAGGGAAGCGATTGTCCTTTCAGGGCAAACTTTTGCCACCATTTGCTGTTCCATAGTCTGCTATCGACATACTGCTCAGCTTCCTCTGATTGTCGCTTACCTGACCCCTGTCGCACGCGAATTGGGCGTACTCGCATCCTGAGCGGTCCGGTCCACATCGGCCAAAGGCCATCCTCTTGTCTCGTCGGCCTCGGTCGCCGGAGGACCGTCGGCTCGTGTCAAAGCCATTGCGGCGTAAGCGGTAGCAGCGTCATTCATGAACTGGGATACATTCGAAAATGGGTCATGGCGCCGCTTATTCGGTGAATAGGCCGCCCAATGACCGTTCCATCTACTCTGGTTATTTGAGAGCCACCTAAGACCACGATCTAGACGGGGATCGCTCAACGGCACACCTGACTCCTGCAAAACGTACGTGACCAGTCCGGTCGCATAACCGTCACTTTCCAGCACCAAAGGAGTTCGATCCGTGCGCTTCCACTTGCCAATAAGCGTTGCGAGAGACCAGCCGCCGTCCAGCTGCTGCTTTTCATATATTTCGCCGATGATCGCGCGTTGCATTTCTGGGCTGATCAAGCCCGGAAGTTTTAACGATGCCCAAAGTAAAGCCACGTGGTTAATCGGGGTCGCTAGGCCGTAATGTCTGTCCAGATAGTCGCGAAGCAATGCCAGATTCGGTTTGATTTTTGGATCATCGCGATATCGATCGGGCGCGATGCCTACCGCCGATGCCGCAAGGCAGGCACCGTAGTAAGCGGAATCCGGCGCCTCCCAGGGCTGCTGATTAAATTGCAGCCAGGCCCAGGCTCCCTGCTGGGCTCCGGAGGTTTTCTGTAACGCCCACATATCATCGAGGGCAGAACGGGTATCGGCCCGGATGCCCTCGTGGCTCCGCGCGTCGCTCGTAGCCAGGATCAAAGCATTCAAGACGGCTTCCGTACCGCTCGACTCATCTACCTTCCCTGGGTAATACGGCCTGACCTGCTGCCAAAGGCGAACTCGCCGACGGACGTTCTCGGTAAGGGCCGTCTCCTCGACTGAGCCAGTCCGCCCGTCAGAATCCGCATGGATTTCGGGGCGGACAAGGGCATAAGAAAGGGCTGTATGGCACGAGACGCAGAACGTTCCATCGCCGCGCTGCGAACCAGGCCACGTTGACCAACGTGCTTCGCGCAGGTCGAGATAATGTGCCGCGGCCGCGGCATTCCATGAGTAAGGCGACCCGGTCCTCCCGTGTGCGCAGCCACTCAACAGAACAGCGCAAATGACCCCTAGGACCAGATATCCGATACGGCCAAAGCTGTTCAAGAGAATCCGTCCCTGTTTCAGCTTCTCGTCGCTAGTTTCGACTCGACATATGCGGAGAGTCGGCTGATCGAGTCGAGATTTTCCGGAATCATGTCGTCGTCGTCCACCCTGATCGAGAAGTTTTTCTGGAGGAAGGCAATCAACTCCAAGGTGCCCGTGGAGTCGATGATATTGCCCAGTAGCACGGTGTCCCCTGCTAGGGCGTCAGTGCGCCCGTGTAGAAAATTGCCAGCTAGATAGTTACGAATCTGTTTCTCGATTTCTTCCCTGCTCATGCGTGTCTACCTCGCGTATCTTTCGGTTCGCGGAACAAGGAGTACTATTCCGTCGCAGGAACTCTCAGTTTCCGGTAACTTGCCGTTCCCATCCGTTCTACGACTCCGGGCCATATCGAGCCGCACCAGGCATTTCGATGAAGGACTCATCCAGCGATAAGAGCGCCAGCAGCTTTTGCTTGAGCTTCAGAATCGGCGGTAGCCAACGGTACGCTCCCAGCAATTTCAAACGAAATTCTAGCGGCCAATCGCTCGGATTGACCTCGATTCGGCCGGTTACAAACTCTTCAGCGTCCCGAAAAGCCAATCGCGGCACGATCGTAAACACACGAGCATAACCTGCCTCGCGGCAGAGCTCTATTAATCGGTCGTTGCAGCCCCCGTAGGGAAAACTAAACAGGTCGATCCGCTGATGTAGCAGCCGCTGCAAACTCTCGCGGGATTGGGAAATTTCCTCGTGTGCCTCGGCTTCCGTGGCAGATGGAAGCCACGCATGGGTCATCGTGTGAGATCCAATGGTGATTAGTTCTCTCGGAAGGGCCTTCAGCTGGGCAGGTGAAATAAGGAGTTCTTCTCGAATATAGTCCGCTCCTAGCGTGTTCCACGCGGGATTCTCGCCGAGCAGGCTTGGTACGACAAAGATGGTTGCGGGTATTCGCCGGGCAACCATCTCCGGGATTGCGTTTTCAACCACGTTTTGAAAACCATCATCAAATGTGAGAGCGGCATACCGCTTGCCTGGCTGCAGTGTGTCTCGATGAGCTGCCGGAATCGGTGCCGCGAGACCGATCAAGACGTCCATTTGCCGTGCGAATCTCAAGCGCTCACTGGAACGCACACCGTGGTAGTGCAAAACCATACAGACGGCTGGACGCCGTTTGCCACAAATCCCCAGTAACCTGTCTGTGCCTTCCGCGGACAAATGGAAAACAAGGCTTGCGCCAAGTTTTATCACGCGTTTCGCATAGTTCCACACGCGAATAACCCAGCCGTCGCGGATTCTGCGCTGCTGCACCGATGCATATCTCGTCCGTTTCGCAGCGTATCGGATTTCTTCAGCCATTTTAGTGCTCAGGTCACTCGCAAGCAGGATGCCAACGCTACGGCATCAGCGTTCTATCGCCGTCGTATGCACAGGCATACCACGCTGCTGGTTCCGACAGAGCTTGCTGCAAAGCCGGATCACTCGTCCGGTAGTAAAAGGGATAGGCTGGCAGCCGTCTCATGTACGGCCTCGATCCGCTCAGAACTCTGCGGATGTCGCCCGGGAAACCCATCACTTCTAAAATATGACTCTTCGCACGCCGCGCAATCTCGAATGACGCCAAAAACAAAGCGCGCACGATTTCCTCATCGTCATCCTTGGCCAAGAGATCCCCAATTGTGCTCGCCCGGAGGGCATCCGGCCGGTCCACGTCATTGCGTATTACGACGTAGCCCACAAGCTTCCTGTTCCGGCGGCAGCACAGAACCTGGACAGTTCCCCGGTATCCGGGAACATCGAAATGCCACCTCAACGTAGCGGCACTCCGATCGGCCAGTAGCCGTGGCCGCTCCCTCACTTTCCCTTCCCAGAACTCTTGAAACTCTTCACCAATATCGCTAACGCTGATCTCCTCGATCTCCAGACCGTTGTTGCACTGCGATGGCCACCTCCGGCGCAAGACCTTGTCGGATTGCACTACGATCGACGCTAATACGGTGCCCACAGCGGAAAGGGACGGTGCCAGTTCCAGTTTTTTCGCTACTGCCTGCGCGAAAGGATACGGCTGCAATACCCAGAACAAGACCACATCAAAATCCGGCTGAGGCAACTGCGTCGATCCGAACGCAACGGCAAGTTTTGCGACCGACTCGATAGCAGTTGTCGCCAAACGCAGGTCGATTTCCTTCTGTCGATAGAACGCCGAATCCAAGCTCAAGCTCATGGCCCGGTATTCTGGATCGACGACAAATCCGGTGCCGCTGACCGCAGTCAGCGTTCTCTCCGTGTACCGGTATAGGAGCGCAACGTTTCCAAGATAACCAACTATCTTTCCTTGTGCCTCGAGTACCCAGCCGATTGCTAGCCCCTTCATTCGATCAAGGGCGGGATTGCGAACCCACAAGCGTTTCCAATTCTCGTGTGGATCAATGACGATGCCTCCGCGCCGCTTCAGTGCGGTGATCGCCTCGAAATCAGAAAACGCTGCTTCACGGAGAGTTGCAGGCGTTGTCGCGCGCGGGCTTCGAACCGGCGATTGTCCCCCGGCCGATCGTTTCCGCCGCTCACGTATTCTGCGCAGGATGGCGTCTAAAGCTTTACGTTCGAGGGATGCCATTCGTTGGATCGCAGTGAAACGGGATCGTATCCTCGCGATCAGGATTTTCGAATCTATTGATACGGTCGGAGCTAGCCTCGCGTTCGACCAAAAATCGCCTTTAGTTTTCTGCGTTGTTCGCTTCTCATGTACGCAACAAATGCCTTGGATACGGGCTTGCGCTCGCGGCGAATCCATGACCACGAAAACCCCGATAGGCGTGCTATGGCCCCAATGAAGAACGGCTTTTCAGGTATCCGCTCAAGGCACTTCAACGTCTCGAAAAAGCAGCCGCTACCAAGCGCGTGATCCATCCGACCTTGGCGAAATTTGTGACGCACGAGGTTGTCCGCTTCGCCCGTCCGCCGGTGATGAAATGCCGGCAAGCCAGGAAATGCTTCTGCTTCCCAACCATTCATCCGCGCCGATGTTTGAGCATGCCAATCCTCGCCCCCGTACTCAAGCACTGCATAGCCACCGAACTGCTCGTAGCACTCGCGCCGAACGAGCTGAGCCGCGTGAGCAACCGAGTACGTCCGGTTAAATCTCCGGCTTCGAAATTCACCGCCGATTTTTTCGTGCACGAACCCGCCCGCGATGCCCAGTTTTGAATTCATCTCGAAGCGGTTCAAAAGGTCTTCGAAGTACGTCGGTTCGAGCGTGATATCCGCGTCCAGATTCCCGATGAATTCAAACTCGATGCCCTTGAGGATTCCGTTTGCGCTTCGAAGCGCCAGTACCTTCGAACCGAAACTGCGGCCCGGCTGCCTTGTGATGCGTAAGAGATCGATAAATTCGCATTGCTCCGCGTACTTCTGTACGATCTCGTCCGTCGCGTCCTGCGATCCGTCGCTTACGATTACCCATTTCTCCGGTAGCCGCGTCTGCGCCAGCACGGACTTGATCGTTTTTTCGATATTCTCACCTTCGTTGTACGCCGCAGTCGCCAACACGTATCTGCCGCCCACACGTGCTTTACCTGATTCCGGCGCGCGCAGCAAAGCGCTCGATCTCGCTCTCTCCATTTGACTCACTGACCTAGCGCGTCCGCCGTTCCGCGTGAAACCGCTTGGGTTCGGAACCGGCGCGACAGCCGTTCCAACCCGACTGCCCACTGCAGTGCGCCCGTCCACCGTCGCCACACTCTCCACCACGCATCCCTTTTCCTAGTCGCGAACAATATGGGTGACATCACCAGCGCCGCCATGATCCAGAGCACAGCTACGAACCCGATCACCGCACGAAACAGCGCTGCATATCCTTTTCCGCGCGCCGCGCGGTGGAATTGCCACAGCGCGTGTTTTTGCATGATCGAAACCCAGCGATCGCCGCGTCCGCTGCTATGCGTGCTTTTGCCTCCATGATGGATGATTTGCGCATTCGCGACGTAGTAGGTCTTCCATCCTCGTGTCAACGCCGCCGCACAAATCTCGATATCTTCCGAATACATAAAATATTTCGCGCTCAAGCCGCCTACCGCCTGATACACGTCCCGTGATATCAGTTGGCAGGCTCCCGTAACGACGTCCACCTGCACCGGACCCTTGTGTTCATGGAACAGAACGTCAATCGACCACAGTTCGCAAGTCGGCCACGCCTGCCGCAGCCATTCCATGCCGAGGATTTCCTGCAAAATTGACGGGAAGCGCCGAATCGATTCGGTTATTAGAGTTAAGTCTGCCCGTACATTTCGGCAGCCTATAATTCCTGCATCCGGCGTAGCCTTCAGAGCCGCCATCATTGTAGAAATCGCGTTCTCAATGATTTCCGTATCCGGGTTCAAGAGAAGAACCGTCTTCCCAACGCTATGTGCGAAGGCTAGGTTGTTCCCTCGCGCGAATCCCAGGTTCTCCTCGCTCTGGATAAAACGCACCTGCGGGAACTTCTCCGCCACCATCTCCGCCGCGCCGTCCCAGGACGCGTTCTCCACCACAATCACCTCAAAATCTATTCCGCGGGTTTCTCGGTAAATGCTAGCGAGGCACGCCTGCAAATAGTCCTTCGAGTTCCAATTCACGATCAGAATCGAAAGTTCCTTCATCCCAATGATCGTCATTAATTCTGGGCGTGGAGATAGCCGCCTTGATTGCGCTTCCACCCCAGCAATTGGTTCAGCTTGCCCGAACATGACGGCTAATATCCTTCGCTTTCTGGCTGGGACCCAATGATAGACCTTGCCGCCGAACGCCTAATTGCGCACCTACCGCACCGTCGCGCTGGCGGGACATCGAAAATTGATACCGAATCTGAGCGTAATCGCTGGATCGAGTGCGGATTCAGGCCTCAATGTCGAGCCAGCCATCCCGATCCCTAGCGCAACCTAACTCCCCCCGGTTTC
>JASHWB010000440.1 GCA_030044295.1 Candidatus Acidiferrales bacterium | reverse complement strand
CATCAATGGGCGCGTTTACATCGGCGGGAACGGTGTAACAGATCCCAAGGAGATCGAGCGGCGCACTAAGGAATTTCAGCAGCGTGCGTTCTACTATTACGCCAACTGGGAGCGGCTCTTCGCGCAATGGAAGGAGAAGATGCGCGCGTTGATCCGCGAAGCCGAGGCGCTGCCGAGAATCGACCTGCCGGAATTTGAGCCTCTACAGCATGTCCACGCGGGCCGTGGCATCGCATCGAACCACTACCTTCTCGACACCTACCAGAAGACTCTCGAAGGTTATTTCCGGATGTGGCATCACCACTTCGAATTTCTTCTGCTCGGCTACGGCGCTTACTTGACGTTCTTCGACTTTTGCAAAAAGGCGTTTCCCGAAATCAGCGATCAGACAGTGGCGCGAATGGTGGCTGGCCTGGAAGCGGAGATTTTTCGGCCCGACGACGAGCTGCGCCGCCTCGCCAGGTGTGCGATTGATCTGGGCGTGGACGATCAGTTCCGCGCGGGCCGCCGGCCGGATGAAATTATCAAATCGCTCGAGCAAATGGGGAACCCCGGTACGACGTGGCTGAAGGAGCTGGAGGTTTCGCGCGATCCGTGGTTCAACATCAACGTCGGAGACGGTTTTTATCACTACCACCGTTCCTGGAACGACGACCTATCAATGCCTTTCGCCGCTCTTCCCGGCTACATTGCGAACGCAAAGAACGGAGAGAAGCTCGAGAGGCAAACGGACCGGCTGATGGAGGAGCGCAAGAAGCTGATAGCGGATTATCGCGAACTCCTCGAAACCGACGAAGACCGCGCTGCGTACGATCAGATGATCACACTCGCACACCGGGTGTTCCCGTACGTCGAAGGACATAAGTTCTATTGCGAGCACTGGTATACGAACCTTTTCTTCAACAAGATAAGAGAATTCGGCGCGTTGCTCTCCCGAACTGGGTTCTTCCCGGACGCCGAGGACGTGTTTCAGTTGAGCCATTACGAAGTCGAGGCCGCGATTGTAGATTTGATGACCGGGTGGTCCAACGGCTCGGAACCGCGCGGCCCGGCCGTGTGGCCGGGGATCGTCAAGGAGCGCAAGGCGGCCATCGCGGAGTGGTCGAAACATGATTCGGCGCCGGCGCTCGGCCCTGTTCCGGATATCATTGATGATCCGGCCATCGTCATGCTTTGGGGCATCACCCGCGAAAGTCTGGACGCCTGGCTTTCGGCTGGCGAACAGCCGGATTCGAACGAGATCAAAGGATTCGCCGCTTCGCACGGGGTCGTCGAGGGCATCGCGCGTGTAGTCAAGTCGGCCGATGAGATCAACCGCTTAAAACATGGCGATATCCTCGTGTGCCAGGTCACCAATCCAAGCTGGGCGCCTGTCTTTCAGAAAATTGCCGCGGCAGTCTCGGATATCGGCGGCTCGATGAGCCACGCCGCGATCGTAGCCCGCGAATACGGTCTGCCCGCCGTCGTGGGCACGGGCACGGCCACGCAGAAAATCAAGGACGGCCAGCGCATTCGCGTTGACGGCGGGCGCGGAGTGGTCACGATCCTCGGATAGGGAACGGGTGAGATTACGTGCCGTCTTCAGAAATCATCGGTTGGTTTGCCGACGTCGGCTTGGGCGATCGGCCGACCGTCGGAGGCAAAGGCGGTTCATTAGGCGAATTGACGCGTGCTGGCATTCCAGTCCCACCGGGGTTCGTTGTGCGCACCGCAGCGTTTGAGCGCTTTCTTGCCGAACTCGAACGGCGCGAGCCCATTCGCACAAACGTCGAGGTCCTCGGGAGCGATGAGCTCGAAAAAATCACCGAGGTTTCAAAGCAACTTCGCGAACGCATCGAAAACGCGCCTCTGACGGACGAGCTGAACGCCGAAATCGTTGCTGCACTAACCGAACTCTGTGGACGAGACAACAACCCTCCTCTCGCCATCCGTTCTTCAGCCACCACCGAAGATGCAGCGGATGCAAGTTTTGCCGGACTGCAAGACACTTACCTTTGGGTGATCGGCGCTCATGCCGTGCTGGATCGAATCCGTTCGTGCTGGGCGAGCCTTTATTCCGTCCCTTCCATCGCGTATCGACGCAAGTACGGCCTGCCCGAAGGTGGAGTGGCGATGGCTGTGGTGGTTCAAGGCATGGTGAACGCGCGCAAAGCGGGCGTAATGTTCACGCGCAGCCCGCAGACGGGCGACCGGTCAGTAGTTACGATTGAAGGCGCGTGGGGACTGGGCTCTTCTGTGGTCAGCGGTGAAGTGACGCCGGACAGGTTTGTGATCGCGAAAATTACCGGCGAAATTTCGGTCCGCGAAATCTCCGACAAGCACGTCCAGCATCTGCCTTCGCCAGGTGGAGGCGTGGCTGAGTGTGGGACTCCGGACGATCTCCGGCGCGCACCGTGCCTGAGCGATGATGAAATTTTCGAGCTGCGAGACATCGCGCGCACCGTCGAGCGTCATTACGGCCGTCCGCAGGATATCGAATGGGCCATCGACCAGGCGGGGAAGACTCTGCTGCTGCAAAGCCGTCCGGAAACGGTGTGGTCCGCGAAGCAGAGGGTGCCGGTCGCTAAGCCAGCGGACGATCCGTTGCAGCACGTGATGAAAATCTTCGGAGGCCGGCGATGACCCTTACAGCGAAGGACGTCGCCGAAATTCTGCGGCTGCTGGAATCATCGAGTTTCGATAGCTTGTCGCTCGAGATGAACGGCGTGAAGCTGAACTTGCAGCGTGGTTCGGCCACTATCGCGCAAGAAACGCCGGTGGTTGCTCCGGCGTCAAAAACTGCCGCTGAAGCCGAGCCGCAGGCTGCGCCGCCACCTTCGCGCGCTGCGAAACCGCCCTCGGAAGCCGGCCTGAAGGACATTACGTCTCCGCTACTCGGCATTTTCTATCGCGCGCCAAAACCAGGGGAGCCACCGTTTGTCGAAATCGGTGCGAAAGTCGAAAAGGAAACCGTCATCGGCATCATCGAAGTGATGAAGCTGATGAACTCCGTGCGCGCGGGCGCCCACGGCGAACTGGCCGAAATCCTCGCCGAAAATGGCGCACTCGTCGAATATGGCGAAGTTCTGATGCGTGTCCGGCCGAGCTCCTGAAGATGGCGATCCGCCGCATTCTGATCGCAAATCGGGGCGAAATCGCCCTTCGCGTAATTCGCACGTGCAAGAAGCTGGGAATTGAAACGGTCTTGGCGGCTTCCGAAGCCGATTTGGATTCGCTGCCTGCTCATCTCGTGGATCGCACTGTTTGCATCGGACCGGGGCGTTCTTCCGAAAGCTATCTGAAGGTTGAGACGATCGTGCAGGCCGCTTTGGGCGTTAAAGCGGGCGCAATTCATCCCGGCTATGGTTTTCTCTCCGAGCGGGCGGCTTTGGTCCGGGTCTGCGAGCAGGAAGGCGTAACCTTCATCGGGCCTACAGCAGCGCAGATCGAAGCCGTTGGCGATAAGCTGCGCGCTCGCGCCGAGGCAGAAGAGGCGGGCGTACCTACGGCTCCCGGCGGCGCGGTTGAGAATGTGGACGAGGCTCTGGTGCTAGGCCGGGAAATCGGTCCGCCCCTTTTGATCAAGGCAGTCGGCGGCGGCGGCGGTCGCGGCATGAAGCTCGTCGATCGGCTAGAGGATTTGCCTTCGGCGATGGACATGGCCGCCGCGGAAGCGGGGGCTGCGTTCGGCGACGCGCGCGTTTATCTGGAGCGCTTCGTCGCGCGCGGTCGGCACGTGGAAGTGCAAATCCTCGGCGACGGAAAAGGTCGCATCGTTCATCTCGGGGAGCGCGATTGTTCCGTCCAGCGCCGTTACCAAAAGCTGATTGAGGAAACTCCTGCGCCAGGGTTATCGGCCGAGTTCCGCCGGCGCATTCACCACGCGGCCGTGCAGTTCACCGAGCGGCTTTCGTATCGGAGCGCGGGCACCGTCGAATTCCTCGTCGATTTGGAGCGCGACGCATTCTATTTTCTGGAGATGAACGCGCGAATTCAGGTTGAACATCCCGTTACCGAAGCCGTGACCGGCGTGGATATCGTGGCCGAGCAAATTGCGATCGCAAATGGCGAGGGACTGCACTTGCAGCAACAAAATGTCCATCGCGACGGTTGTGCGATCGAATGCCGAATTAATGCGGAAGATCCGTCACGCGATTTCCATCCGAGTCCCGGCAGAGTTCGAAGGGCACAGTGGCCGTCCGGAGAAGGCATTCGCGTTGATACGCACGTCACGTCTGGCGCACGTATTCCTCCGTTTTACGACTCGCTGATGGCCAAAATTATCGTGCATGCTGCCGACCGTGCTTCGGCGCTTGAGCGCATGCGATGGGCGCTCGCGGCGACGCATATCGAGGGCGTTGCCACGAACCTCGCGTTCCATCAAGAAGTACTCGCCGATCCGGAGTTCGTACAGGGCGGCATCGATACGTCGTATCTTCCGCGCTTTCTCGAAAAACGGCGAGCTGTGCAGGAGGCGCACGCGCATGGCTAACGTGCAAATCGTGGAAACGTCTCTGCGCGACGGGAATCAGTGCTTGTGGTCGGCGCTCGGGGTTGATACTGCGAAAACTCTCACTATCGCTCCCATGATGGATCGCGTCGGTTTCAAGGCTATCGACTTCACGACTTCGACGCACATGGGCGTCGCCGTCCGCTACAAGAAGGAAGATCCGTGGGAACGCATTCGGCTGATGGCCAAAGCGACGCCCAATACGCCGCTGCAATTCCTCTCGACGGGCTTTCGCTTCATTTCCTGGGAGACTGCCAGCCCTGAATTCATGGAGTTGGCATTCAGCACGCTCATCAAGAATGGCATGCGTCGATTTGCGCTCGCTGATCCCATGAACGACGCCGATTCCAACGTTGCGTGCGCACGCATGATCAAAGCAGCCGGCGGCGAATATGTGATCGGGGCGCTCGTCTTCACGCTGAGCCCGATCCACGATGACGCGCATTATGTCGCGCGGGCTCGCACGCTCGGGGCCAGTCCTGATGTCGACGCCGTTTATATCAAAGATCCCGGCGGCCTGCTAACGCCGCTTCGCGCGCGGACTCTGATTCCTGCTGTGGCCGAGGCAATCGGGCAAAGGCCTCTCGAACTACATTCGCATTGCACTATCGGGGTTGGCGAGATGACCTACATGGACGCGCCGGAATGGGGTGTAAGCGCAGTCCAATGCGCCTCCGGCGCGGCCGCGGACGGCATTTCCAATCCGCCTTCGGAGCGAGTCGTCTCGAATCTGCGCGCGCTCGGGCACCAGATCGATATCGACGATCAGGCGCTCGCCGAAGTCAGCCGCTATTTCACACGCCTCGCCGATGCGGAAGGGCTGCCTGCGGGACACCCGCAGGCGTTCGATGCCGCTTATCTTCATCACCAGCTCCCCGGCGGGACCGTTGGCACGATGCGGCGCCATCTAGCCGAGGCGAGAGTCTCGCACCTCGAGGGTGCTGTGATCGAAGAACTCGGCCGCGTCCGCCAGGAACTGGGCTGGCCAATCGTGATGACACCCTTCGCGCAAATGCTGATTGCGCAAGCCGTGCTCAACGTTACGTCCAAGGAGCGCTACAGCGTGATACCCGACGAAATCATTCGTTACGCGCTGGGAAGATTTGGGCGCCCGAACATTCCTATCGCGCCCGAAGTGATGGATCGCATCGAGTCCTCGCCCCGTACGCGCGAACTTCGGCACGAATCGGGAATGCCTCCTCTTCCCGAATTGCGCCGTCGAATCGGCCCGGAGTTGACCGACGAGGAATTCCTCCTGCGCGCCACAATGCCTGCGGGCCAGGTGGATGCAATGAACCAGGCGGGACCCGCGGAGCGAATCTACAATCCTGATGTAGTCCCGGTGCTCAACCTGATGCGTGGACTGGCGAGTCGGCGCGACATCGCGTATCTGTCCGTCGAGAAATACGGCTTCAAGCTTGAATTGCGGGGGCACGGCGCGCATCTGGAGACACAAGGATGAAGGCTTCCCGCAAAGGCTGGAACGAGCCGCTAGATGCGATCGAAGGCTTTATGTTCGATCTCGACGGCACGCTGATCTTGAGCGACCGCTCGCTCGGCGGCTATCGCGTGCTCCCTGGCGCGGTTGAAACTCTGAGTGAGCTGCAATCCAAGGGCATTCCGTTCGTCGTGCTTACGAACGGCACCGCGTATCGCACCGCCGAACAAGCGCCGAAGCTGCGCTCGCTTGGACTGCCGATTCCCGACGACGTTTTGCTGACGCCCAACACCGTGGCTGCGGATTTGATGTTGCGGCGAGGCGTGAAGCGCGTGCTCGTGCTCGGGACTCCGGGAGTGGGCCAAGCGCTGGCGGAGGCCGCGATCGAAGCCGTCTTTACGGGGCAGGAAGGCGCCGCCCACGTTGACGCGGTTTATATCGCCTGGCATCCCGAGTGCGGCATGAAGGACATCGAAGCTGCATGTAAAGCTATATGGAATGGCGCCAGGCTGTATGTCGCGTCCGACGTGCCTTTCTTCGCCACGGCTGGCGGCAAAACCATGGGTTATTCGCACGCGATTACCGCGGCTGTTCGCAAAATTACGCGCGCTCCGATGACACTCACCGGCAAGCCATCGTTGCACGCGCTGAAGCTGGTCGCCAGGAAACTCGGAATTCCCATGCGACGCGTCGGCGTCGTGGGCGACGATCCCCTCGTCGAAATGATCATGGCGCGGCGAGGCAAAGCGCAGGGTTTCGGCGTGACCACCGGCATTTCGACCGCAGAAGACTGGGCCGCGCAGCCGCGCGGTCGCCGCCCGCATCGCGTTGTCCGCGAACTGCCCGATATTTTGCGGCTCGCTGGTCATGACGGATTTCGGCGCCAGCGAAACTAATGTCGCGAAGTTCAAACGCGGTTCTGCCGGGGGCAGTTGGTGGACGTGGCCGGGATCGAACCGGCGACCCCCTGCTTGCAAAGCGAGAAAACTTAGTCTATCTCATTGGTTCGCTTGGCTTTGTTCTGGGTCCTCGTAGACGGTTTTTCTCGTAATTTGTCAGCCCCTTTTTCTTAATGGTCCCTAGTTGGACCCAAATTTCCTGACTCCCTGCCTGACCCGCGATTTTGATCGCGAATTCTTGTCTCTTAACCGACCCGATTCTGCCGACCTCGGACCCAAGTTGGACCTGAAT
>JASHWB010000041.1 GCA_030044295.1 Candidatus Acidiferrales bacterium | reverse complement strand
GTAATGGCGATGGAGTACGGCTCTTCGCCCGTGGAACAGCCGGCGCTCCAGATGCGCAGGGTTCGCGGGTTATCCCAGAACTTGCGCTCCTGCACTTCGGGGAGAATCTTCTTCTCCAGAGCGTCGAAAACTTCGGGATACCGGAAAAAGGAAGTCTCCTGCGTGAGCAGGCGCTCAAGCAGAGCTTCGTATTCGGTACTCGAACCGCGAATCTGACGCGCTAATTCCCCGCCGCTATGCATGCCCGTTTCTTCGAGGTACTCGCCGATACGTGTAGAGAAGAATCTCTCGCGCGAGGAATCGAACAAAATCGCGGAGCGCTGCTCAATGAGCGCACGGATTTCGTCGAGTTCGGGCTCCGAGAGCTTCGCTGGCTTTACTGGATGAGCTTTCATGTTCGGCGTTCAGCTCCGGGTGATTCGGCTGCCCGAAAACGATGATTAGCGCTGCGCCCCGACTGGCACCGGCGCCGCGGAAAGTTCCTGCGCGGAGTCGTTTGCGCGCGCGGAACGGAACTGCGCGAGCGCTTCATTGAGCTGCTCCGAGAGCTTCACCATGTTATTGACGGTGGTGGTCGTTTGGCGCGCCCCATTGGTTGTCTGCCGCGTGATGCCGGAAATGATCTGCATCGCGTTAGCCACGCCCTCCGTGCCGCGCACTTGCTGTTTCGATGCGAGAGAGATTTCCTGGACGAGTTCGGCGGACTGGCGAACCACGCTGGAAATTGCTTCGAGCGCTTTGCCGGCCTGATCGGCAAGACCCGCGCCGACTTCTACCTCGCGAGTGCCCTCTTCCATAACGACCACGGCCTCGTTCGTTTCCGCCTGAATGGCTTTGATGAGCGCGGCGATATCTTTCGTGGCGCTACGGGAGTGTTCGGCGAGCTTACGGACTTCGTCGGCGACGACGGCGAAGCCGCGGCCGGCCTCACCGGCGCGAGCCGCCTCGATGGCCGCATTGAGCGCGAGCAGGTTCGTTTGTTCGGTGATGTCGTTAATCACGTTGATGATTTCCGAGATTTCGAGCGAACGATCGCCGAGGGACTTGATTTTCTTGGCGGTAGCCTGCACCGAGGCGCGAATGCGCTGCATGCCTTCGAGCGTATCGTTCACAGCGCGGTTGCCTTGCTCGGCGGCGTCGAGCGCCCGGCGCGCGGCTTCGGCGCTGGCCTCGGCGTTGTTGGACACTTGCTTCATCGAGACCGTAAGTTCTTCTACGGCCGATGAAGTGTTGGTGATTTCTTGATCCTGCTGGGTTGCGCCAGCGGCCATTTCGTCGGAGGCATTTAAGATCTGATTGGCGCTGGTGCTGACGTCGATCGCGGCTTTGCGAACGCGCTCGAGCACTTTGGTGAAGTTGTCGAGCATGAAGTTCACGGAGTCCGCGACGTTGCCGAGGGCGTCGTTGGTGACTTTGCCCCGAATGGTCAGGTCGCCGCGCGCGACTTGGTTAATCGTGTTTAGCAGGTCGGTGATGCTGCGTTGCAAAGAATCTTGGGCCTGCTGGTTGTTGATCGCGTGGGCGACTTTGGCAACGCTGCGGTTGCAGTTCTCCGCGATGAAGCCGAACTCATCATCGCCCGAGATTTCGGCACGGGCACGCGCATCTCCCGCAGCGAGGCGTTCGGAAAACTTGGCGAGCTCGCCGAGCGGAGTGAGCACGCGCTTGCTCAGCACGAAGACGAGCGAGAGCGCGCCGACCACGACGAGGACAGCCGCCGCGAGCAGCGGCTCACTCGCGCTCGCGGGCAGAGATCCGGCGTCCGAAAGCGCCAGCCCGCCCGAGTTTTTGCCAGCATGGTAAGCGAGTCCCAGGACCGCGAAGAGCACCAGGCCGATCCAGAGGACCAGCAACCAGATTGTCGAACTCAAACGAGCTTTCATAACTTCCTCCCAAGAGCTTGCGGCCGATAGCGCCCGCATTCGGCCTTATCGAAATCGTTCAGGACCTGGCAATACTTGCGAATTCCCAACCGCCACCTTTTGATGGGGGCGTTAACTCAAATCACCGAGACCGAGAAAACGTCAACAAGCCGCCGCAGGTCGATCACTAGAGCCAGACGGTCGTCATGCCGCAGCATCCCGCGGCAGTGGGGTACTTCCGCGGGCGCCTGATCGAGCAACGACTCCTCAGCCGCGGAATACGTGCCGATTACTTCGTCGGCAGCGATGCCGAGCCGGAGGTTCTCGCCGTGCGCTTCACCTCGAAGCGCTGCGACGACTACGTGCTTCGGCGAAAGGCCCGCTTTGCGGCCCTCCGTAAACGCGATATCGATCAAGGGAACAATCGTTCCGCGCAGATTGAACACGCCCATCAAGAACGACGGCGATAGCGGAACGCGCGTCACCAACGGCCAGTCCACAACTTCTTCCACTTCCAAAACCGAAAGACAGAAGCGCTCGCGGCCAGCACGGAAAACACAAAACTGGCGCTCCGGCCGCCGATCCTCGACCGAAGAGTCGGCTTCGAAGAAGTCGCTGGTGTTCAAATCCGGCAAAGGCGTCGGGGATGCCAGCTCGTCAATCATCACACCCACCGCCTCACGGCGTTCAGCAACTCGTCCGGAGTGAATGGCTTTGCAACATAGCCGTTGGCGCCCTGCTGTTCGCCCCAATAGCGATCGCTCGGCGCGGATTTCGAGGTCACCAGAATCACGGGAATACGCGAATATGGTTCGTGGCTCTTCAGTTCCCGACAGATCTGAAAACCGTTGCGCTGGGGCATGACGACGTCGAGCAGGATGATATTCGGCCGCTCTTCGTCGATTGCCTCCTCGACTTTGGTTGGGTCGGAAACGCCGACGGACTGAAACCCGCCCTGCTGCAGGACCGACTGCAGCAGCCGAATCTCAGCCTGCGAGTCATCGACCACTAAGACTTTCTTCAGCACCTGCACACCTCCACACCAGGCCGTGTACACTGAAATGCAAATCTCTCACCAGCACGCCACCCCGATTTGCCCGTGCCGCGAATCAGCCTATCCCTTGTCGGCTGAATGCCTTGCAATGCTGCACGGTTCAATTCATGGTTGCGTTGATACCTACTTTCGAGCCGATTCCGTCTCAACCTGAGAATCGGTCTCACCAGCCCACATCTCAGTCGCAAGCGATGAGAATCTCTGAATGATCTCGTTGAGCCTCAGGGCCATCGTGTGAATCGCCCTTAGCTGTTCGCGGCGATCGGCTGAGGCATCGTCGGGATCGATCAGGAGCAAGTCCGCATTACCCAAAACGGAGGTGAGCGCGTTGTTTACGCTCGGACGCATTTCAAGCATGTAGCGGCCGAGAGTGGCGTGACGCTGCGAGCTCAACGCTAGCCGTTCCGCGCGCTGCGCGCGGCCGACCGCATCGACGCGGCGCAGAATCTCGGTAGCGACCAGAATCAGGGTCGCAGCCCAGCCATCGTGTTGGGGCACGACGGTTAAATTGGGGAGTTGTGCGGCAAGGGAAGAAAGCCCTTTGTCGTCGTTCGAAAGCGTAACCACGGGGGTGCCGGCGGCTGCGCTGGCGGCGCGCAGTACGGCCGACCGATCGCGCACCGGGCCGACGATCATAAGGTCGCACTCCGGAACGCCGGCCGGACGCCAGATGTCGCTGGTCGCGACGGTAATCTCAGGGGTGCGCCGTTCGGTCTGCCATCGCCCGGCGAGGGTGCGTGCGAACTCTGGGTCGTCCGAAATGATTACGACGCTCGAATCGTTCAAGACCGCACCTGACCA
>JASHWB010000439.1 GCA_030044295.1 Candidatus Acidiferrales bacterium | reverse complement strand
ATATTTGAAATAGTTCAGGTCCCAGGTGATGGACTGCGCATCGAACACCGCGCGCGGATAGCAAACCTCGTAATTCAGATCGCGGCCCGCTTCGATCTGGAAACGCGGCAGCGCATCGACAACCTTGCGATAGACATCGATAACTTCGGGAGCGAGTTGCTCGCCTGTGCGGTTTTGAGAAAGGTACTCGAAGAGCGTCGTATCGCCGAGATCTTCTTCCAGATATGCGCCGTGGTCCAGATCGTCGGCGTAAATCTGCGGGACCGGCAAACCGTGGCTGCGGAAGTGGCGTGAAAACTCGAGGAAAGCGGCGTTTTCTTCGCGGACGTCGTACAGCACGCCGATTGCGCTGATGCTGCCCGCAACCAGGCGGATGATTTTGCGCGCGGAGCCGCCGAGCTGACCTTGCAACGGCCGCACCTGCTCGACCGGCTTGCTGAAGTGCTTCTCGAAAAGCGCTTTTAGAAGGTCGATCAAGAGACAAACCCGCCTTAAACCGCAATCACGAATGTGAGCTCAAGACGAGTTTATTCGTTCAGGCCGTGGAATAGCGAGTCGTCCGCGCGGCCGGAAGCGAAAGATGCACGTAATCCCATAGACGCGCAATGTGGATGGCCACGCCAGCTAGTGAAAAATCTATTTGGCCGATGCAGCCTGCTTCGCAGAACTATCTGCGTACTGTTTGCAGCCCGATTGCAGCGGGCCGGAGATCTGCGCGCAATGATTGAACGCGTCCGCCGCCTGCTGCCACTGGCTCAAGTTCTGGTAGTCGGCACCGAGCACAAGATAATCGGTCGCGTCTGGCGCCGCAGACGCGCCCGTGGCGCTGGTCAGTTCCGTTACGGACTCCTGAAACTTCGACTGGCGGAAATAAATCAATCCCAGTGCGCCATGCGCGACGCTTTCAACTTGCTTTTTGTACGCCGCGAATTGCTCGTCCGACATGCTCTGCGGTGTCTTCATCGTTGTGATTGAACTGAGCGCCCGCTTCTCATAGGTTTCGGCTTTTTCGAGCTTTGTCGCTCCATCCGCGTCAGTCGGTTTGTATTCGTGTGCGATTACGAAGCCGGATAACGACAGCAGTGTCGCATCATCCGGATAAAGCGTGATTCCGCGATCGGTGCAGGAGTAGAAATCCGTCATGTCGTGCTGCGCGTTGTAGAGCTGCGCGAGCTGTTCGTACACGCCTTGGGCGCGATAATCGGAAGGATAGCGGTTAATGAAATCCTTCCCTTCCTTGATTCGTTTATCGGGATTCTTTTCCTTCATGAACGAAGTGTAGGCCTTCGCCGCTCGCGGATCACCGAGTTGTTGCTCCTGCACCTGTTCGATCTGACGGGTGGCCTGCGTTTGCGTGGATGAATTGTTCAGACCGGTTGAAGGTACCGATACGCCCCCCTGTGCCCTAACGAGCGTCGCAACGAACAGAAAAGCCGCAACACCGGCCATCACCATCGCGGCTCGGCTTACTTGTTGGAATGTCATGCCCTGCACCTCCGCGTCGTGTGCACTGCCTGGTTCCCATGGGACTCCGCAAGTAGCTCTCTGGTTACATCAACATTTCCAAGATGGCCGGAGCGTTGGTGGGCCCGCAAGGATTTGAACCTTGGACCAACGGATTATGAGTCCGCTGCTCTAACCGCTGAGCTACGGGCCCGGCGTTCTGAACATACTACTAAACCGCTGCTCGATGGACAAAGGCTCCGCTTTGATCCGTCTGCAGGCCTACTGCCTACCTCTGCGAGCTATTCCGGCCCTCGCATCAGCGCGTGCCAATCCTCCCGTTCTGTGGTATCAATGGCCCGAAAATTCGCTGAGGTGCGGCCATGGCGAAATCGAAGAAGACGTCGGTCAATCGTCGGAATTTTTTGAAGAGCGCCACGGTAGGAGCGGCTGCGCTGGCGGCAACTCCCGTCGCCGCCGCAACCGCGGTCCCCACTCCCCAGCCATCCCGGGCGCGCAACGCTGCCGCACCTCTGCCTCCCATTTCGCGCCGCGTCGAAGCCGAAGCGGCTGCCGCGGCAGCGAATCCCGATCCGAATATCGAGCCCATCACCGTCGATCATCCTGGCTCGGACTTCATGGTCGATGCCTTTAAAGCTGTCGGTTTTGAGTACCTCTGCTCCAATCCCGGCAATTCGTTCCGCAGCTTACACGAATCGTTCATAAACTACGGCGCGAACAAGAACCCCGAGTTCATAACCTGCTGCCACGAAGAATCCGCCGTCGGCATGGCACACGGCTATTTCAAAATCGAAGGCAAGCCGTTGCTTGTTTGCGTTCACGGAACCGTCGGCGTGCAGCACGCGTCGATGGCCATCTACGACGCCTTTTGCGACCGCGTGCCGCTCGTCGTGGTGCTGGGAAATTTCGGCGATGCGCAAACGCGTGCGAGCTTCGTAAACTGGACGCACAGCGCACAAGACCCAGCGGAGCTGATCCGAGATTTCGTGAAATGGGACGATCAGCCCGCAACGCTGCAAGATTTTGCCGAGTCCGTCATGCGTGCATACCGGGTGGCCATGACTCCGCCATATATGCCCGTGGCGCTCGTGTGCAACACGGATCTGCAGGAGTTCCCAATTCCCGACGATCCGGCGCTCCGCGTTCCTGCCTTAACTCTCGATAAACCGCCGCAAGGTGACTCGAGTTCCGTGCAAGAAACCGCGAAGTGGCTGGTTGCGGCGGAAAATCCGGTGATCGTGGCAGATCGCGCCGCGCGCACTCCGGCAGGGCTCGCGCTGATGATCGAGTTGGCGGAGACGCTGCAAGCTGCCGTCATCGATCGCAACGGCCGCATGAATTTCCCCACGCGCCATCCGCTGAATCAGACGGAACGCGGCAGCTCCGTGATCGGTGATGCCGACGTGATCCTCGGCTTGGAGCTCACCGATTTCTACGGCATCGTCAACGCGTATTACGGCGACGTTTATCCGCGCACGCGCTCGGTAACCAAGCCTGGCGTGAAGCTGATCAGCATCAATTCGAACGATCTCTATCTGAAGAGCAACTATCAGGATTTCCAGCGTTATCAGGCCGAGGACTTGGCAATCGCCGCCGATGCCGAGGCTACTCTGCCGTCGTTGATCGAAGCGGTGAAAAAGCTGCTGACCGACGACCGCAAACGAATGTATCAGGACCGCGGCGCGAAACTCGCCGCCGCACATCAGCGCACGCTGGCCGAAAATCGCAGTCTCGCCGCCAACGGCTGGGACGCCAATCCGATCAGCACCGCGCGTCTTTCGGCCGAACTCTGGAACCAAATTCGCGCTGAGGATTGGTCGTTCGTATCGAACTGCCAGTTCGTCAGCCGCTGGCCGCTGCGCCTGTGGGATTTCAAAAAGTATCACCATTACATCGGCGGCGAAGGCGGCTACGGAGTTGGCTATGGCGCCCCCGCATCGGTTGGCGCCGCGCTGGCGAACCGCAAACATGGCCGCCTCACCGTCAGCATCCAGAACGACGGCGATTTGATGTTCGGTCCCGGCGTGTTATGGACCGCCGCGCATCATCGAATCCCGCTGCTCATCGTGATGCACAATAATCGCGCCTATCACCAGGAAGTAATGGAGGTGCAGCGCATGGCCGACGTCCATGAACGGGGCGTCACGCGAGCGGGCATCGGCACCACGCTCGTTAATCCGCCGATCGACTACGGCAAGCTGGCGCAAAGCATGGGAATGCACGGCTCCGCGCCGATTGCTGATCCAAATGATTTGGCTCCGGCGCTCCGCGAAGCCATCGCCATCGTGAAAAGCGGCGAACCCGCTCTTGTTAACGTTGTAACGCAACCGCGCTGAGGAGGAACGGCGATGAGCAAACCGGCAGATACGCAATCGCTCGGCTCGCTTGAGCGTCCCTCGCCGGAAGATGCTTTTCACGCAGAGGTCCTTGTTCTAGCGGCCATTCTCGCAATCGGAGTCGTCATCCTCGGAGCTTTGGCTTTGCTGATTTTTGTTCGCCCGAGCGCTGCCGCACAATCAGCTGCGAACGCCTCTAAGTCTGAGAGCGCCGATGCGGCAAGCGTTGCGCGCGGCAAAAAGCTCTTCGTCAGCTATGGGTGCTATGAATGCCACGGCCGCGCCGCGCAAGGCGGAGTTGGACCGCGTCTCGGCCCTGATCCGCTACCGCTCTCTTTTATAGAAAAGTATGTACGCCATCCGAGCGGCTCGATGCCGCCGTACACGGAAAAAACGGCCTCGGATCAGGATTTGACGGACATTTATGCGTTTCTGAAATCCTTGCCTGAACCGCCGAAGGAAAAGGACGTTCCGCTTTTGAATGAGTGAATAAATCGCGCGCGTGCCGCTGCCCAGCGGTCCTGTGGCAGCCCATTTAAGGCGCGCAGGAGATACGCATGATTGCGATTCGGTCATTGCCTATGGCCGGGGTGGGAATCGCGGTGATGTTGGCGGCGATTCCTTTAGCGGCTTCACCTCGCCCCAATCAGGAAGCAGCCGTGGCAAATCCTACGCCCGAAGATCTGCAGCAAGGGAAAGCCACCTTCGAAAGCACCTGCTCCACGTGTCATGGGCTCGATGGAGGCGGTGCAATGGGTCCGAACATCCAGGGCATTCCGTTCAGCCTGGGGACGGACGCCACGACCAACGTGATCAAAAACGGAATGAGCGGCGGCATGCCCGCGTTTGGCGGCCAATTAAGCGCCACGCAGATTCAGCACGTCGTGCAGTATCTGCTCACGCTGAAGCATCAGGACGCGTATAAAGTCACCGGCGACCCCGCCCAAGGCAAGGAAGTGTACGCCTCGAGCGGCTGCGCGAGTTGTCACATGGTCGACGGCCAAGGCGGTGATTCAGCGCCCGATCTCTCAAACGTCGGCACGCTACGCGATCCGGGCTACCTTCACACCACGATCCTCTATCCCGGCAGCAATCTGCCGCAGCAGCACCTGTTCCTCGAAACGGGCGGCAAGCTCGACGATCTGTTCGTGCATTTGGTGACCAAGGATGGACGCGCGCTCGACGGCACGCGCGTTGCCGAAGATTCCTTTCGCATCGTCATCGAGGATGCCAAGGGTGACTTCCAATCCTTCGACAAAGCCGGCCTTCGCGAATTGAAGGAAGAACCTGGCAAGAGCCTTATGCCCAGCTACAAGGGCAAGCTCTCGGACGCGCAAGTGAACGACCTCGTCGCATACCTCGCGAGCCTCAAGGAGGCACAACCGCAATGAGAATCGCGAAAATCGTCGCAGTTGCGCTCACGCTGCTCGCCGCCAGTTCCGTTCGCTCGTTCGCGCAGGATGTGCCGTATCAACGAATCTTGCATTCTGATAACGAGCCGCAGAATTGGCTCACTTACGGCGGTAATTACGGCTCGCAGCGCTTTTCGCGTCTCAAGCAGATCGACGCGACAAATGTGTCGCAA
>JASHWB010000438.1 GCA_030044295.1 Candidatus Acidiferrales bacterium | reverse complement strand
CCTGTAAAGCTCGGCTCGAAGGGCGTGGAGCAGATCATCGAAATTAAACTGACCGCTGAGGAAAAAGCCGCACTCGATAAATCCGCCGCTTCCGTGCGCGAGCTCGTTAAAGTAATTGGTGTGTAGTCGGCTCGCAGACAGCCCACAAAAGTAAATGCCCTCCCGGAACTTGGTTGGCGTGGCGGGCGCGTTTCCGGTTCCGCGTCAGTTGGCGGGCACCATCGAATGGACCGCGATTGTATTCGTCTGCTGGTCCAGCTTGCCGGTCACGACGACCTTCTGTCCCGCATAAATGTCCGCCAGTTTCTGGTCGTCGAGCTTGTAGACTTTGTCTCCGACCTGCAAAACAAATACGCCTCCCAGGTATTTGACGCAGTACCGGGCGCAGTCGGCCGACGTTTTGCCGATCGCCTTTCGCTTGAGCATTTCCTTATGCGACCGGCTTAGGGAATGAACGTTGAGCGCGCATTGAGAGTCCCCTATCTCGCCGCGAAACGTTTCTTCGTGCTCTCCCGCGTGTAATGTCCGAATCATGACCGCCAACGCCAGCAACGGAATCGCTGCCCAAATAAGTCTCCGCCGCGCTTTCATCATTCCCTCCTGAAATAAATGGCAATGTTTGCTGCCGGTCACGGGAGCACCACAAACTTCATGTGCATTCCTTCGTGATCGTCGCTGCAAATCACCGTGCAAACCACCACGTACTCGCCCGGTTCGCTCGGCGCTGTTACCGTGAATTCCTGCACTCCGGGCTTCAGCAGAAAATCCCATCCCGGCACACGCGAACGGTCCCTGGCGCGCAATAGCGCGAATCCATGAATCGAGCCGTCACGGTTCCGGTTGTGCGCTTTGCGAGCCGTGATTCGCAGAACCACTGTCTCATTTGCATGGACGGTGATGACCGGGTCTTTCATCCCGGCGATCTTGTACCGGCTGTCGTGGTCCGCGAGCACTTCGATCACTCGCGGCGGCTGCGCTTGCTGCGCGCCCGCCAACACGAATATCGCCATCGCTGGAAGCAGCGCGCAAATTGTGCGCGCCCATGGTCTCGCGGCCAGTGGCATCGCGTCCCATTCCTATTGCGTCATGTACTGCAAGATGAGACGCATGTCTTCATCCGTGAGCGTGGCGCGGACGCGCATGTGCCGGATAATCGTTGCCATCATCCGCGGCGGAAATTTGTGCGGCGCCTGATGACAGCGTCCGCAGTTCGCGCGAAAGCGTCTCTCGCCCTCGATGCGAAGCGCGGCCTCATCCTGTTTTCCGGAGGCGGCCGCAGTCGTGGCAGTTGCGGGGGCGTTCGCCGTTCCGCTCCGGTCGTTGCCCGCGAGCGCACCCGCAGTAAGAAACAGGGCCATGGCCAGCGTCAAAATTCCACAGGTAACATACCGGCGAGCCGTCATTGAACGTCTCCATGCCCAAGCGGCAGAGCCACGCGGTACGTCAAGCCGAGCGTCCACACGTTCTCATTGCCGCCAGTCGCGAATTGCCTTCCATAACTGCTTACGAAGCGAATGTCGTCCCTAAAGTAATAGTTCATCCCGAATTCGAACATATTGGTGTTGAGGACAGGCAGATCGTCATCGACTACTGTGCCAGTGAAAAACTGCTGCATGCGGCCAACAAGCTGCACGTGGCGCAGTTCGTGACGCCAGATCGGCGCATTCGTCAGCTTGTATGCGGGCTCGATCCAGTATCCGCTTCCGTTGTGCGAGCGCGCATATTCCGCTCGCAAATCGAGCGAGGTTGATGGCGGTTGCCACTCAAAGTGGAACCCGAAGGCGTTCGAGTGGTCGTCCTGCAGCAGATGCTGAAACGACCCGCCTATCTCGACGCGTGGCCCGGGAAAGAACAGGCCGGTCCGAAAGCCTGCATCGCGGTCTGAATCGATCCGGTTGATCGTGCTGAGTGTCGAAAAGTACGTGGCGTAGTTCATTTCCACGCGCGGTGTAATGCTGAATCCCCCGCGCAGCATCGCTCCCGTTTGGGCTCCGCTCGGGCCGGTCGCGATTGGCAGGATCAGCGGATCGCTTTGCAAGTCGCGGATCCAAATTGGATAAAGGCGCTCGTTGAAAATTCCGAAAGGCGTCAAAAACCTGCCCACTGTCACGGTCAGATATGGATTCGCGATGTAGTCGACCTGCAGGTAATCGACTTCCTTCTCCAACACGCCCTTGTATCCGATGCCGTCAGGCGGCGGGGCCAGGTCGGACTCGAATGTGTCGCGGGATTCGATCAGCCAGTTCTGCCCAAGCGGGACCAGAATGACCGGCGAAACCAGCGGGTCAAGGTTTGGCGTGCCGCCCTGAAAGGCGGTGATAAAACCGACGCCCGCAGAGAACACGGGGACGGGCTTTATATTGTCGAAATCGAGTGGTTCAGACTGCGCGCACGCCACGGCTGGTATTCCCAAAAGGCACAACACAGCCAGACATCGCATTGCCATTTGGCTCGCCGCGCGCGTAATTCCGATTGGCCGAATGCGGCTTCCACGCACGCCCGGCTTCTTCCGGGACGTGCCCGAGGTCCCCTCTAAATCCAGTCGCATCTCCCCCGCCTCTGCGCTCGCTTGAATTGTCTGGGTATAGTATTTAGTGCTGGCCTGGCTGCTATATCCGTACAGTAAAGTGACACTTAGAGATGGTCAATTCTCCGAAGGTCTAGTACTCCCCTTCCCCACTATTAGCTGCTACGAAACAGCCGCGACTCCAGTCTCCGCGCCCTCTGGCCGTCTGACGGTAAGCGATTCGCCACGCGCTCGTCTGTTCGTTCGGACGCTCACCGCCGCACTGCTACACTTCCAGATGGGAGCAGACCGTGGCCGCCACGACGCCATTGGCAATCATCCGTCGGATCGTCAGTTGGGTCGTGCTGGTGATCCTGGTTTTGACCCTCGTGTTGATCCTGAAGAAATCCCCGGCGCCGAATGTCGCAACCAGCCCGGCCGCCGGCGCGTCGGCGGAGCGAAAGCTCGATGCCGCGGCGCAAGCTGCAAGCTCCGGCCAGCCAGCAGAAGCACAACTCGACAGCACCGAATTGAACTCCTATCTAACCGAAAACCTGCAACTGGCGCAGCCCGCGTCTGCCGGATCCGAAGCCAGCCCAAACATCTCAAGTGATACTCGAATGTCGAATCCTGCTGCAAACGCGCCGGTAATTCCCGGCGCCGATCCACAAACGGTCGCGCAGGCCGAGTCGACCGTCGAAAATGTGAAGGTCGATATGGACGGTGATGTGGTGAAGACTTACGTGATTTTCAATTTTCACGGCAAGGATCTTTCGCTGGAAATTGACGGCCACCTATACACGAATGACGGTTACCTGAGGTTCGACGCCGTCGGAGGGAAGATCGGCTCATTCCCACTGCCCCAATCCGCCCTGCAAGAAGCTGTTCAGAGAATGATGCACTCGCCGGAGAATCGCGAAAAGCTGCGCCTTCCTTCGAACATCAGCAATATCGAAGTGGAAGACAGTCAGATGGTGATTTCCTACAAATAAGCCGTGAGCCGCGGAGAATTCCGGAGGGCTGCTCCCGCACTACTCGCCGACCTGCCACGTACGGCGAGAAGAAGCTCATCAGCGTGTTCACTGTGACACTTGCGTGTTCGACGGTCGTCAGTCGCTCCGGAGCTCTGCGTCGCCCGTGTGCCCGTTCGCATTGCGAATTGCTGGAATCGCTCCATTTTTTCGCTGTCTGGCGTAACCCGCCCCCCTCGAACGGTCTGATCCCGGACTGGAACCCAAAATGCCAGTAGAACGCAGCGGTCGCCCGGCGCTGTGCGGAACGTTGCCTCCTAAGCGGGCGAACAAGAGGAACTCGCATGAACGACGCTGCTCGAACCAATCGCGGGGCCATGGTGATTCTCGGATGTTTCTTGGCGCTAGGGCTGATTATCGGCGGCTGGGTGCTAGGCGCGGAAATCAAAGCAGTCCGCCTTGCCGATCGCTACGTCTCGGTGCGCGGCCTTGCCGAGCGCACCGTGAAATCGGACCTCGCGATCTGGCCCATCAGCTACACGGAAAC
>JASHWB010000437.1 GCA_030044295.1 Candidatus Acidiferrales bacterium | reverse complement strand
GCCAGCCGCGTGCTTTCTCTCGATCTGCACGCGCCGCAGATTCAGGGATATTTCAATATCCCGGTGGACCATCTGTATGCGTCGCCGGTGATGGTGGAGTACTTCCAGAAAAAGAATCTGGGGCCCATCACCGTCGTTTCGCCGGACGCGGGCGGCGTGGAGCGCGCCCGGCTGTTCGCGAAACGAATTGACGCGCCCCTGGCGATCGTCGATAAGCGGCGAATCGACGTGAACGTCGCCGAAGTGATGCACTTGATCGGCGACGTGTCCGGCCGCCCGGCGCTGGTGATCGACGACATCATCGACACGGCGGGGACGCTGGTGAAAACGGCGGAAGCACTGCTCCAAAACGGAGCTACGAAGGTGTATGCCGCTGCAACGCACGCGGTGCTCTCAGGTCCCGCGGTCGAGCGCATCACCAAGTCCAGAATCGAGGAAGTGGTGGTTACGGACTCCGTGCCGCTGAATTGCGAGGCGCAGAAGTTGCCGCGGTTAACAGTGCTCAGCGTGGCGCCGCTGTTGGCGCGAGGCATCCAGTCGATTCACGAAGAGACTTCGATTAGCGAACTGTTTGTCTGACGGGCGTTGGCCGTTGAAGGCGGCCGGAAGATTCGGAACGAGAGGGCGAGAGGAAGAAGATGGCGACGTTTACGGTAGAAGGGAAAGTTCGCGAGGAGCGCGGAAAGAATGCCGCGCGACGGACGCGGCTCACCGGTATGGTTCCGGCCGTGCTGTACGGCGGCAGCGGGAGTTCCGTCGTGCTTTCGGTGAACGCAAAGCAGGTGGCGAAAATCCTGCGTTCGGAGTCGGGCCACAACACGATCTTTACGGTGCAGGTTGCCGGCGGCAAAGAAGAACGAGCCATGGTGAAGGATTGGCAGGTCGATCCGGTCAGCAACAACCTGCTGCATGTGGACCTGCTGCGGATCGCCATGGATGTGCGCATGCGTGTGCGCGTTCCCGTCCATACCTTCGGCGAAGCGCAGGGCGTGAAGTTGCAAGGCGGCATTTTCGAGATGGTCACGCGCGAAGTCGAGGTCGAATGCTTGCCGGGAGACATCCCGGAAGAATTCCGCATGGATATTAGCGACCTGACGATCGGAAAGCAGCTTCGCGCAAGCGATCTTCCGGTCGATCCTCAGAAGATCAAGCTCATCACCGATCCGGAGCGCGTGTTGGCTCACGTCGTCACGCTGAAGAAGGAAGAAGAGCCTGCGGCTGAAGCAGCGGTTGCCGCGGAAACCGCGCCGGCCGAGCCGGAAGTCATCAAGAAGGGTAAGAAGGAAGAAGAGGGCGAGGCGGAAGCTGGTGCTGCCGAAGCGGCGCCCAAAGCTGCCGAAAAGAAGGGCAAGGAGAAGTAAGCCCTCGGGCTATTCCGCGCACGCGTGCGGATTGCCGTCGGTCGCGAGCCGCCCCTGGCGGAGAGGCGCGGGGTTATGAGCCCGGATTATGAGACTGATCGTAGGCCTCGGAAATCCCGGCGCCGATTATGAGTGGACGCCGCACAACGTCGGGTTTCAGGCGATTGACGCCTTGGCGCAGCGGAGCGGAATCCGCGTAACCCGCCCGGAAGCCAAAGCGTTGATCGGCCGCGGGAAGTTCGCGGGCCACGAAGTGATCCTGGCCAAGCCGCAAACGATGATGAATCTGAGCGGCGTGGCGGCGCGCATGCTGCTGGAGCGCTACGAATGCGATCCGGCGCAGATGATCGTGCTGCTCGACGAGACGGATTTGCCTTGGGGCATGCTGCGCATCCGCCAGCACGGGCGCAACAGCACGCATAACGGGCTACAGTCGATCATCAGCGCGATCGGCGGCGATGAGTTCATTCGCGTCCGGATCGGCGTGCAGCCGAAGCAGATGTGGGGCGACCGCCGGGATTACGTGCTGTCGCGGATGGGTCGCGAAGAAAAGCAGGTCGCGGAAGAGATGGCCGTCGCGGCCGTCGATGCGGTGGAAACAATTTTGACGGAAGGCGCGGAAAAGGCGATGACCAAGTTCAATCGCAAGGCGCCTCCGAGTGAGAGTGACGAATAGGGCCCTGCCCGCTGCGGCTGCGGTGGCTGGTAATCAAGAGAGAGTCGAAAGGGAATCGAGAGGAATCATGGAAGAACGCCAGTACGATTTGATTTTCATCTGCCGGCCGGATACCCCGGAACCGGAGATCGATAAAATTATCGCCACCGTGGAGCACGCTGCTACGGAAAAGGGCGGCAAGATCGCCAGCACCGAAAAGTGGGGACGCCGGCGCATGGCGTACGTGGTGAAGCGCTTGCGCGAAGGCTATTACGTGTACATGGTGGTGCGTTCCACTCACAGCGAAGTGATCAAGGAATTGGAACGGCGCCTGAAGGTTTCTGACGTGGTTATCAAATATCTGACGGTGCGGCTCGATGAAGAGCTGAAGCGCCAGGAAAAACTCAAGAAACACCGCGAGCGGCGCGCCGCCCGGCGTCCGCGCAGAGCACCGCCGGCCGCGGCAGGTGGCGAACAAACGGCCGCGACGGCTTAAGGAGCAGGAGACTGTAAATGGCAGACGAACCGGTATCGAATCCACCAGCAAGTCCAAGCGCGGGATCTCCAACGGGGCGTCCGGCCCCGTCCGGATATCAGCCACGACCCGGAGGCGGCCCCGGCGGTCCTAGGCCGCAGGGTGGCAGACCAGGCGGGCCTCCGCGGCGGGGTAAGCGAAGCTTTGTCCGCAAGAAGAAGGTGTGCCGCTTCTGCGTCGATAAGAGCGACTTCATCGACTACAAAAAAGCGGAGATTCTCGCCCCGTTCCTGCAGGAACGCGGCAAGATTCTGCCTCGTCGCATGACCGGCACCTGCGCCCGCCACCAGCGCTGGCTGACGGTGGCCATCAAGCGCGCGCAGAACATCGCTTTGCTGCCGTTTTCAGCCGAACTGTAGCCCCAAAAGGGTGCACTTGGTGCAAGGACGTTGCCGCACTTGCGGCGGAATTTTTGCATAAGTTAGGCTAGTTTGAATTTCCTCGATGGTGACGCAAGCAGTCGAAATTCAAACGGCCCATTAGCCATTTTGAGGATCGGACAACATGCAAATCATTTTGCAGGAAGACGTTGAGAAGCTCGGAACGCGCGGCCAGGTGGTCGAGGTAGCGGAAGGTTACGCGCGCAATTTTCTTCTGCCGCGAAAGCTCGCCCTGGAAGCCAGCGCGGGAAACCTCAAGCGCTTGGAGAAGATGCGCGCCGTCTTCGCCAAAAGGGAAGCGACGGAACGCGCTGACGCGGAAACGCTGGGCGGATTGCTTGGCAATGTCTCGCTCGAGTTCACCCGCCGTGCCGGAGAAAACGACCAGCTCTTCGGATCCGTCACCTCGGCGGATATCGCGGAGGCGCTAGCGGCCCAAGGTTATACCGTGGACAAGCGCAAAGTCGCGTTGCCGGAGCCGATCAAATTGGTCGGCGAGTTTCAGGTACCGCTGAAGCTGCACCGCGAAATCGGCGCCAACGTGAAGGTCGTCGTTAAGAAAGAAGAGTGACGGTCATCGGCGGCCGCAACCGGTTATCCACAGGCACCCACAAGATTCAAACAGCCTTTTGATCAGAAAAGTTGGGTGGAGCGTGATTGCGGCATTGCGTACCTGTGCTCCGTGGAATAGATTCCTGTTCGGCACCACAAACATGTAACAAGACGTGATCGTGCCGCGCAGGATGCTTTGTCCTGCTGCGCCATTGACACGGGTGCGCACGTAGGCGAATATAAGGCGAAACTAAGATGCCCGTAGAAACAGCCATCGAGCGGCCCCTGCCGCATTATCTGGTAGCTGAAAAGACCCTTTTGGGCGTCGTCCTGCTCAACAATGCCGCGCTCGTCGGCGCCTTGGAAAAGGGACTGACCGCGGACGACTTCTTTCTTCCCGAGCATCGCAACGTTTTCGAAGCCATGATGCGGCTCGACGAAGACCGCAAGCCGATCGACGCCGTTACCCTCACCGAGCATCTCCATCGCACCGGCAAGCTGGAAGCTTCCGGCGGACCCGCTTACATTTCGCAACTCGCCGACGGTGTTCCGCACGCCATGAACGTGGAGCACTACACGCAGATCATCCGCGAGAAAGCGGTTCTGCGTGGCCTAATTCACGCGACCGCGGCGATCCAGGAGCGGGCGTTCGAAGGGCGCGATAACGTTGACGAAATCCTCGACCAGGCGGAATCCTGGGTATTCAAGCTCGCGGAGCAGCGCATTCGCACGGGATTTGTCGGCATCAAGCAGCTGGTTTCAGACAATTTCAGCCGCATCGAGCGCATCTTTACCGAAGGACGGCGCGTCACCGGGCTTCCCACCGGATACGTGCAGCTCGATAATCAAACATCGGGACTGCAGGGATCGGAACTGATCATTCTGGCCGCCAGACCCTCGATGGGAAAGACGGCGCTCGCGCTGAATATCGCCGAAAACGTGGCGCTTCGCCAGCAACAGCCGGTCGCGGTCTTCAGCCTCGAAATGTCAAAAGAATCGCTGCTACAGCGCCTGATCGGTTCGCAGGCAAGGATCGATTCGCATCGATTCCGCACCGGGCAATTGGGCAAGGAGGATTGGCAGCGCATCGTCAGCGGCTTGGCGGTGCTCGGCGAAGCGCCTCTCTGGATCGACGAT
>JASHWB010000436.1 GCA_030044295.1 Candidatus Acidiferrales bacterium | reverse complement strand
AGATTGAACGTCTGCCCGTTTTCACCTTTTAACTGAACCGAGACGCCGACCCAGGGCTTGCCGTCCTTGTCGAGGACCTGGCCGTGAACGCTGGCGGTTTGCGCCGCAACGATGGCCGGAAATAAGAAAGCGGCGACCAGCGCGAGCCATACAGGAATCAATCGCCTCATGTCGTTTTTTCCCCCTCGGATATTGATTGTGGCACGGCCAAGCATTTCACGCCCCGGCGTACGGGGTGCGCCAGAAACCCAGGATATTATCGCGCAACTTGTACCCGATATGCGATAGGGTCGCGGAGTCCGGCCCCGGCGAAAGCGGCCAGGCGCAGGCGGCAGCTATCGCAGACTCCGCAAGCCTCATCCTCGAACTGATAGCACGACCAAGTACGGTCGAGAGGCGCGCCGATTTCTACCGCACGCTGCACGATTTGGCTTTTCCGCATGGCGATTACAGGAGTGACGATCGCGATGTGCGTCTCGGGCCGCGTGCCTTCGCGAATCAACGCCTCGAATGCACGATAATACTCCGGACGGCAATCCGGGTAGCCAGAGCTATCTTCCGCCACAGCGCCGATGAAAATGGCCGTAGCGCCAATGACTTCCGCCCAACTAACGGCCGCGGAGAGGAAATGGGCGTTGCGAAACGGGACGTAGCTCATGGGGATTGTGACTTCGGGCGCAAGCGCCTCGCCTTTTTCTGGCACAGCGATGCCGCGGTCGGTCAGTGCCGAGCCACCAATTTGAGAAAGTGCGTCGAAGCGAACGACAAGCCGCTCGTGGGCGTTGTAAAAATCGGCGATTTCGTCGAACGAGCGGCGTTCGCGGCGCTCGGTACGCTGGCCGTAGCTGGCATGCAGTAGTGCCAGGCGATGCGTCTGGTTGGCGATGGCCGCGGTGACGCAGGAATCCATTCCCCCGCTAAGCAGCACGACGGCTTTGGGTTTCTCCGCCACGTTGCGACCTATACTCCTTTCATCGCAGGATCCCAGATGAACTTGTGCAATTGCAGCCCGAGCCGTACCGGCAACCGATCGGCCAGAATCCATTCGGCGAGTTGGCGCGACTCGAGGCCTTGCCAACGGCCCGACGGATCGGGAAACGCGGGTGAAAAGATAACCTGATTCACGCGATTTGACAGCGAATGCTGCGCGACGAAACCTCGCGAAAAATCGTAATCCCGGCGGCTAGCGATTACGAATTTGACTTCATCCTTAGTATCGATGGCATTGAGATTAGCCATATCGAAGGTGCCGCTTTCACCGGAGTCGGGGCATTTTACATCGACGATCTTGATCACTTCGCGCGGCAGGGCGCCGACAAAGCGTTCGCCGCTGGTTTCGATCAGAACCGTGTAGCGGTCCGCTAGCAGCTTTTCGGCAAGGGCCGGAGTTTCTCTTTGCAGCAGCGGCTCGCCGCCGGTGATTTCGACGAGCGGCACGCAGTTATCGCCCTCACCTGACAGCGAGCAGACTTCCGCGAGAATTTCGTCCAGCGTATATTTCGTCCCGCCATGGAAGGCGTATTCTGTGTCGCACCAGACGCAGCGAAGATTGCAGCCGGTGAGCCGCACGAAAATGCAAGGCAGACCGGCGCGAGTGCCCTCACCCTGAATCGATTTGAAGATTTCCGTGATGACCATGCAAGACATCCGCCAAACAATTGCGGCGCGCGCAAACGCGACTCAGTTACGGCCGGTACGTGGCTGCGGTGGTCTCCGTTTCCCAAACCGTGATACTGGAAATCCCGGCGCCATTCGGAGAAGCTGGAAGCTGCCGCGTCGCCTGGTCGTAGATATGCCGCGCCAGATTTTCCGCCGAGGGATTCAGCGAGTCGAAAGGCGGAAGCTCATTGAGATATTTATGATCGAGCGAGGCGATAATCGAGCGAATCACCTGCTTGAGATTCACGAAATCGTAGAGCAGGCCGGTGGAATCGAGTTCCTTACCGGTCAAGACAACACGAATCTTGTAATTGTGGCCGTGGAGATCTTCGCACTTGCCCTTGTAATTTCGCAGATTGTGAGCGGCGGCGAACGTCTCTTCGACGCTGACTTCGTACATGGACATTCCCCTGAGCCCGAGCCCATCGATTCGGCCAACGGCGTACACGTCTCGCCGCGAAGCGCTTATTCGGAGTGCTTCTCCATAAAGCGCGCAACCTCGGCGAGATCCTGCGTAACGGTATAAGCAGGCAATGACTCGAGGAAAATTTTACCATATTGCATGCGGCGGATGCGGTTGTCGAGAATGGAGAGGATGCCACTATCAGACTTGGAGCGGATCAGGCGGCCGAAGCCCTGCTTGAGGGCGAGCACCGCTTCGGGGACTTGATACTCGGCAAATGCGTTGCGGCCGTCGTCCATTAGGGCGCGGACGCGGGCGGCGACAATGGGGTCACTCGGAACGGCAAATGGCAGCTTGTCGATAATCACGCACGAGAGCTGCGAACCGGGCACATCCACCCCCTGCCAGAAACTCGAGGTGGCAAAGAGGACGGCGTTGGGAGTGACACGGAAGCGGTCGAGCAGCACGGAGCGGGGCGCGGTGCCCTGTAACAGAAGCGGGAACGAAACGCAGCTCTCGACGCGCTCGTAAACGTCCTTCATTTGCGCGTAGCTGGTGAACAGGCAAAAGGCGCGGCCTTGCGAGATCTCCAGCAAGCCCGCGATTTCGCGCGCGGCGCACGAGGCGAAGGACGGATTGCGCACGTCGGGCATTTCGCCGGGAACGTAAAGCAGCGCTTGCGAGGCGTAGTCAAATTCAGCGGGCAAGACTGATTCGGCCGAAGGCAGCACGCCCAGGCGCTGCTTGAGGTAATCGAAGCGGCCTTCGACGGCGAGTGTGGCGGAGGTGAGGATCACTGTGTCGAATTGCTCGAAGAGTTTCTCTCGCAGAATGTCGCTGACGTCGATCGGAGTGGCAGCCAGGAAAACGCCCCGGCCGCGGCGCTCGTACCAATAGACGTAGCTCTTTTCCTCGCTTTCGAGAAGGAACGAGAGTTCGCGGCGGACCTCCGCCGCGCGACGAGCGAGGACGATCACTTCGTCAGGCTTGGGCGAAAGCGCGGAGAGCTCGGTTTCAACGCGCTTTACGGCGGCGGATAGCTCGTCGAAATTTTCGCGATTTTGCTCCAGGAACGATTTGCGTTCGGCGGGGCCGAAAGGATAGCGGCCTTCGCGCTCCGGGAACCGCTCGAAGAAGGCTCGCGCGCGTTCGCGGACGCGCATCACGTTGCGGCGCAGCGCGGGCGATTCGATTCGCAAGACGCGCAACATGGATTCCGTATCGCGCGAAAGCTCCTCGAAACGGTAGCTCGAAAGCTGGCGGCCGAAATAATCGCTGGCGACGTCCTCAATTTCGTGGGCCTCGTCGAAAACCACGGCGGAATATTCGGGCAGAATGGAGCCGAAATCGTCCTGGCGGAGAGCAAGGTCGGCGAAGAAAAGATGGTGATTGACGATGATCAGATCGGCTTCCTGCGCGCGCTGATGCATGGCCGTGACGAAGCAGTGATGGAATTCGGAACATTTTTGGCCCGTACATAGATCGCTACGCGCATCGATGCGGTTCCACAGTTCGGCATCGTCCGGCAAAAAAGTGAGTTCGCTGCGGTCGCCGGTGGATGTGAGCTTTTCCCAGTCGCGAATCTGGGAGAACCAATCGATCTCGTCGATGCCTTTCAGAACGGCCTGACCTTCGATTTGGTGAACTTTCTGGCGGCAGAGAAAGTTGGCGCGGCCTTTCATCAGAGCGGCTTTCAGATTGGGTGCGAAATGTTTTTGCAGGAAAGGCAGGTCTTTCTGGAAGAGTTGTTCTTGCAGCGACTTCGTCGCCGTAGAGATCACCACCCGGCGACCGCTTCGAATGGCGGGTATCAGGTACGCGAGCGTTTTTCCTGTGCCGGTGCCCGCCTCGACGATCGCGTGCTGATGCTTTTCGAACGCTTCCTCGGCGAGTCTTGCCATTGCCAGCTGCGAGGAACGAAACTCGTAACCGGGATGCCGCTTTTCGAGGTGGCCGCCGGGGCCGAAGATCCCTTCGATACTTACCTTTTCCGATTTTTCTTCAGCAACTTTTTTCGCCATGGACGGTTTGGGCATTCGCCAGCGCGCTCGCGCGGCCAACTAAGGTAGCACAGCACGCTGTCTGATCCGGGTTCACTGCTGAGGAGGGATTCTTCGGTCGTTTGCCCCACCGGAATTCTTCAGAATGACGATCCGCGGCCGCGTGCTAATTTCTCCAGGACCCCGACCCAGTGCGAGAGGTGGTTCAGCGATTTCGCGTGGGTGTGGTCCAGCTGCAGCGGGGTGATGGAAGCAGCGCCTTCGCGGATCGCAGCGTGGTCGGTATCGGGCTCGATGCCTTCGACGACCTTTTGTTCGCTAAGCCAAAAATAACGGCGACCACGGGGGTCGGCGCCCGGCTGCAGCAAGTTGCGCGTGATCTTCGACGACTGGCGGGTAAAGCGCACCGAGCCGTTCCAATCCTGCGGGATATTAACATTGAGCATTACGCCGGGTGGAAGGCCCTCTTGCAAAACGATCGGCAGCAAATCCTTCGCGAATTGCGCGGCGGGAGCAAAGTCAAACGGAAGGCCTCGATAGACCACGGAAATCGCGATGGCTGGAACGCCGTTGACGGCCGCCTCCATTGCTGCGCCGACAGTGCCGGAGTAATAGACGTTTTCGCCGACGTTGCCGCCGGGATTGATACCGGAAAGAACGACGTCCGGCTTTTCGCCGAGCAGCATGTGAAAGGCGAGGATCATGGCGTCGGCGGGAGTGCCTTCCACGGCGTATTCGCGCTCGGCGATCTGGTCCCAATAGATGGGCTGGCGCAGCGTAAGCGATTGCGAGGAAGCGCTGCGCTCGTGGGACGGCGCGACGGTGGTCACGGTGCCCAGTTCACGCATGGCGCTCGATAGTGCACGCAGGCCTGGAGCATGAATGCCATCGTCGTTTGTAACCAGAATGTTCGGCATGAGGCGTCCGCTGCGGGTGAAGGCCTTTTGGTTGAAACAGGCTACCGTTGCTGGCAGCGTCGAGTGAGATGGTCGGGACGACTGGATTTGAACCAGCGACCTCACGCACCCCAAGCGTGCGCGCTACCAGGCTGCGCCACGT
>JASHWB010000435.1 GCA_030044295.1 Candidatus Acidiferrales bacterium | reverse complement strand
GGCCGTTGTGGAGACGTACGGAAAATTTGTGAGCGAATTTTACGAGAACAATTCGAAGCTGCCGTTCGATATGTACGACATTTATTGCCAGAATCTTCAGGGCCACTACTGGTTTCCAACGTACGTTAGCTCGGACGCGTATCTGACGCAGAAGGACGGCTCGGAGCTGCACCTGCGACTGGTGGTGAAGTCGAGCGACTTCGAGCCAAGCGCGCAAGCGTCTGGGACGTCAAGCTCGCAACCCACGCCGGGCACTTCGCAGCAGACTGCTCCTGCGGAACCGCCGGGGGCGAAATAAACGACAAATCAAAATCCGCACCCTTCGCGCAAAACGAGCGCGAAGAGTGCCCTTCGACTGACGCTTAGGGTAAACGGCACGCGGAGGACCCGGAAGGAGCGGACGGAAGAGGCTGTGCGCTTACGGGAGCACATCGAGGCGAAGACGCCAATCAGGAGATTGGCGCTCCGGCCGCAGGGGAAAGCAGATCCCTCGTCGGCCAAGAGGCGCGGCACTCGGAAAGGCACGGAGGAAAGAGAGATTCTTCGCGACGGATACCGTCGCTCAGAATGACGCCCGTTCTACAGTGGACCAGGCATAGTGATGCGAGGGAGCCAGAAGGCGAGGATAACGTTGCCGGGCATGCCGTTCCCGGTGCCGACGTAGCCGGAGCCTACGAAGAGCATACCTCCGGCGACGACGGGACCGGGCGCGCCGAGCGAGCCGCCGCGCGCATTGATTCGGTTGACCGTGGAAAATGGCTGCGCGGTGTCGAAGTGCCAAAGCTCGTGGCCGTCGATTGTGGAGAGCGCGTGCAAGACGCCGTCCCAGCCGCCCGCGAAAACAGCGCCTGGAATCACGGTGACGGCGGCTTCGAGGCCGGTGCGCGGACGCCCGCGCGGATCGAGATGCGCATCAGACGGCTTGATCGGCACGCGCCAGATGATTTTTCCGTCCCACAGCCGAACGGCCGCGACTGCGCCCGCTTGCAGCGGATAGTAAACATTGTTGTTGTCCGCCGCGCCGCCCCACAGGATCTGCACTTGAATCGGGCCGCCCGGCCTGCCAACGGAAAGATCGGCTTTCCACAGTAGCTTGCCGTGATCGTCGGGGTCGAGGCCGACGACGTAACCGCCTTTGTCGGCGTCCACCAGCACACGCGTCCCATCGGAAAGCGTGCGCAAAATAGGCGAATCGCCGTAATCCCAGTCGGGGCCCTCGACTTTCGGACACTCCGCGCCGCGCGGTCCCGGAGCGAAACAGCCGCCGGGCGAAGCGTCGTTGTGTTCACCCTGGTAATACCAGAGCAGCTTGCCGGTTTTCATGTCGAAGGCCGCGACGGAATCGGAAAGCTTCGCCGCGGGTTCGGAGAACGCGTTGCCAACACCAACGTAAATTGCGTGCTGGCGGGGATCAACTGTTACCGCGTCCCAAATGGACGCGCCGGCGGGAGCCCAGAGCTGCGTGCCGATTGAATTTTTCTTGGTCGGCTTGGGCGGTTCAGGGATCGTGTAGGTTGTCCAAATTACGTTGCCTGTGTTGGCGTCGAGAGCCCAGAGGCTGCCGCGATACGTGCAGCACGGATAGTGCGGGTCGGACGAAACCAACTCCTCCGAACCGGCTAATCCGACGTAGAGGCGACCTTCGTAAAATACCGGCGCGCCGGTGATGTGCGAGAGCAAGCGCGGAGAGAGATTGCGCTTCCAGAGCAGGACGCCGGTTCGCGCGTCGAGGGCATATACGTTGGCGCGCTTGTCGCCGTAGAACACGGCGTTGATCGTTTGCCCGCCACGATGAATCGGAGCGAGCAGCGCGGCGGTGCGGATTTGCGCTTCGGCGTGGTAGGACCAGTAAACGCAGCCGGTCGCCGCGCTAAGGGAGTACGCGTACCCGCTGTCCTCGGCGAAGAAAACTCGCCCATCGAGCACGGATGGCTGGCCCGAGGTTTCGGCTCCATAGGGAATTCCGAACGCCCACTTCAGTCTGAGTTGCGGGAGTTGGCTGGCGGCAAGGCCGGCGGCGGTAGCGCGTTGAAAGCGCGAGTTATCGAGATCGTTCCCCCAACCGTTCCACGAAGCGTTGCCAGCGGCATCGGTCATCGGCGGATTCGACGCGCAGCGATTCGCCATGTGCGCGGCTTCGCCGGCGTCGGTGCTGCCCAGCGGATGTCCGCCGAAAAACTCAGCGATCATGCGCTTCTGATCGTTGGTCAAAGACTGGCCCTGCTGGACCATGGCGCCGGTTGTCAACGCCGCGTAAATCGCCTCGGTGGTCATCTGGCCGAGGACTTCGGTGTTGGGAGCCGTGCGACCGGCTAGAGGAACTGCTTTCGCGCTCACTTTGGCGTTCTGATGGCAACTGGCGCAGTGCTGATTGAAGAGCGCGTTGGCGGCCATGCGCTCGGGAGGGCCGGTGAGCTTGGCGCCCGCGCGTGCGCGCGGTGCTTGCGCGCCAGTGTTAATAGCCGAGAAACAGATCAGAGAAAGCAGGGCGAATGCGAGCACGGCGCGTTTTGTAAAAATCGCTCGGCCGTTTT